>NZ_JBQSWK010000143.1:0-202 GCF_052377065.1 Brachybacterium sp. AOP42-C2-15 | reverse complement strand
CCTGCTGTGATGGGTGTTGTCTAGACATCCACATTCCAGAGGACCACGAGCCTGTGCACGAGAATACTGGTTCGCAGCGAGATGCTGCGAGCACGATCTTCAACCTGCCCGACTACCACGTCATCGACGCGATCGACCTGCCCGACGGAGGCCGTCGAGTGGTGATCGCCTCGACCGTCCCGCCCGGATGTCCGTCGTGCGG
>NZ_JBQSWK010000142.1:0-213 GCF_052377065.1 Brachybacterium sp. AOP42-C2-15 | reverse complement strand
TTCGGGCTTCGAACCTTTCGGCTCCCCATCCCGAGGCAACTCCGCTAACTTACAACTTCCAGTTCTCCGAGTCAAATCGCTGCGGTGTGATCCGCGCCGCAATCTTCTTTCGGAAGACCTTCCGTGCCAGGTCAGTGCGGGAATTTCGGTCTGGCACGCTGGCCGTTCCTTGTTCCCGTTGTCCGGGGCACGAGGAAGAACATTACGGGCCTG
>NZ_JBQSWK010000141.1:0-216 GCF_052377065.1 Brachybacterium sp. AOP42-C2-15 | reverse complement strand
TCGGAGCTGCTCCTTGATGCCCCAGGAGGCCGAGAGCTCGTCGGTGGGGTCGTCGGTGCGGAACACCCTCTCCAACCGCTCCCACGCCCTCGGGGTCAGGGTGTCGCCGCCGCGCAGCAGCAGCATCCGGTGGGCCCAGGCCGGGTCGTCCTTGCGGCCCCGACGACCGCGATGGGTGCGGGCCAGGCGCTGCCTGACGGTGGTGACCATGTCGTT
>NZ_JBQSWK010000140.1:0-224 GCF_052377065.1 Brachybacterium sp. AOP42-C2-15 | reverse complement strand
GGATTTGTGAGCACAAAATCACGTAATCGGCGCGCCAGGTCGACCAGCGCGTCTTCAGGGTCATCGAGGTTTGGAAGCGCAAAGTCCGCGCGTTCGACAATCCCTTCCGCGACAAGGTCACGCAGCCCTTGAATACTGCCCGCCCGCCGGTAGATAGACATCTCACTGACGCCAAGTTCGGATGCGATACCCCGCACCGTCAACTTCGGGAGCGTGAGTTTTGT
>NZ_JBQSWK010000139.1:0-231 GCF_052377065.1 Brachybacterium sp. AOP42-C2-15 | reverse complement strand
GGTAGTTCTCCGGGTTGCGGAATCCGCGGCCGGTGCGTTTGATGTTCTTGATGCCGGTGTTGCCCGCTTCGACCTTCGCGGTGGTTGCGCCGGTGACGATGAGGACCTCGATCGCGTCCCACCAGGCCACGACGGTGTCGTAGAGCTTCGTCGTCTCGGGCATGTTCGCGATCTGGGCGAAGTAGCCCATCCGCATCCGTTCGTCCCAGGCCTGGGCGAGAGTGTCGGTGG
>NZ_JBQSWK010000138.1:0-237 GCF_052377065.1 Brachybacterium sp. AOP42-C2-15 | reverse complement strand
CCCCGCACCGCCGATCGTGCGCGGACGTGTCATCGCATCCGCTGTCCGGTGTATGCGAGCGAGGGCGCGGGGGCCTGCGGGATCTGCGGGGCAGTCGCAGATACTCGAAGTGCCCATCTAGCTGAACATCCCGATGGCGATCGATGTCACCGAGGTACCGCGACCATCTGGCGGAGCACCGTCTGGACGCGGCGGAACTGAGCTGAAGACGTCAGCATCGGTCTTGTCTCCTGCGAC
>NZ_JBQSWK010000137.1:0-246 GCF_052377065.1 Brachybacterium sp. AOP42-C2-15 | reverse complement strand
GCCGTCGACGATGCCGAGGACCTGCCCGGTGGCCAGGTCGACCAGTGTCGTCATCCACGGCTCGAACCGTCTCCAAGCGCCCTCGTCGGTGCGGAACCAGCGCACTGACCGGTAGCGGTGCTCATCGACCCCCAGACGCCTTACCCGCACGTCGTCGACGTCAGGCAGGACCACAGCGGCGGCGCTGAGGGCGGACTGGACCAGCCACCACGAGACGCCGTGGGCCCGGGCCACCTCGGAGGCTGC
>NZ_JBQSWK010000136.1:0-269 GCF_052377065.1 Brachybacterium sp. AOP42-C2-15 | reverse complement strand
ACAGAACCAGCGCCGCTTGGCCCACACCACCACCGCTGCGCCAGCGACGGGAACGTCCCGGACCTGCTGTGACCGGCGGGAATGGACCTTCGTCGCCAGCACGCCGCAGGACGGACAGCCCGGCGGGACGGTCGAGGCGATCACCACCCGCCGGCCCCCGTCGGGCAGGTCGACGGCATCGATGACGCGGTAATTGGGCAAGTTGAAGATCGTGCTCGCAGCATCACGCTGCGAACCAGTACTCTCGTGCACAGGCTCGTGGTCCTCTG
>NZ_JBQSWK010000135.1:0-277 GCF_052377065.1 Brachybacterium sp. AOP42-C2-15 | reverse complement strand
CGGTTCTCGCGGCGCTGGTGAGCAGGATACGCGTCCGGTAGTTCTCCGCGTTGCGGAATCCGCGGCCGGTGCGTTTGATGTTCTTGATGCCGGTGTTGCCCGCTTCGACCTTCGCGGTGGTTGCGCCGGTGACGATGAGGACCTCGATGGCGTCCCACCAGGTCACGACGGTGTCGTAGAGCTTCGTGGCCTCGGGCATGTTCGCGATCTGGACGAAGTAGCCCATCCGCATCCGCTCCTGCCAGGCCTGGGCGAGAGTGTCGGTGGCCAGCAGGCG
>NZ_JBQSWK010000134.1:0-289 GCF_052377065.1 Brachybacterium sp. AOP42-C2-15 | reverse complement strand
AGTTGCTGGACATGGTCGAGGGCCGTTCCAAGGCGGCGTTCAAGGCCTGGCTGGAGGCCCGCCCCGAGGCGTGGAAGAACTGCATCGAGGTCGTCGCGATGGATGGGTTCACAGGGTTCAAGACGGCCACCAGCGAGGTCCTCCCCGGAGCGGTCGCAGTCATGGATCCCTTCCACGTCGTCCGCCTGGCCGGAGACGCTCTGGACGACTGCCGACGCCGGATCCAGCAGAAGCTCCACAAGCGTCGCGGCCGCAAAGACGACCCTCTCTACAAGTCCCGCCGCACCCT
>NZ_JBQSWK010000133.1:0-295 GCF_052377065.1 Brachybacterium sp. AOP42-C2-15 | reverse complement strand
CGTGATCGTCTCTGACGAGGACGCGGCCACCGTGTGATCCTTCGAGTCAACCTTCCACAGAATCCTCGAACGGAGTCATCACGATGACCGCTCCTCATATTGTCGACCCTCACGGCCTGCTCGGTGAAGCCCTGGCCGAAGCCTCCCCGGATCTGATGCGCACGATGCTGCAAAGGATCATCAACGAGCTGCTGTCCGCGGACGCTGACGCGGTCGCCGGCGCGGAATACGGCCGACCCAGCCCCGAGCGGGTCGCTCAGCGCAACGGCTACCGCCACCGCGACCTCGACACCCG
>NZ_JBQSWK010000132.1:0-317 GCF_052377065.1 Brachybacterium sp. AOP42-C2-15 | reverse complement strand
CCTTTGAGGATGCGAGAGGACTCTGACGGCTCGAGGCTGCGGGTACCTCCTTCACCGGGGAGCTGGACGAGCACTTCATGATCGCGATCGGCGGTGGCGCGGGAGCGGAGCGCTTTGAGCCGTGAGCCCGCGTCAAGGTGCTCAGAGGTCCAAGTGTCGATCGCGGCCAGGAACTCATCACCGGTGAGAAGCGGGTCAAATAGGTTGGCGAAGTGACTCTCGAGAGCCCAGCGTGGCTTACTACTGGAGGTGGGTAGGCCAGCGCGCTGACGAATGGCTCCGTTGTTACGCAGTGTGCCGAAGATTTCGTCTCGGAG
>NZ_JBQSWK010000131.1:0-320 GCF_052377065.1 Brachybacterium sp. AOP42-C2-15 | reverse complement strand
CCACCGACACCCTCGCCCAGGCCTGGCAGGAGCGAATGCGGATGGGCTACTTCGCCCAGATCGCGAACATGCCCGAGACGACGAAGCTCTATGACACCGTCGTGACCTGGTGGGACGCGATCGAGGTCCTCATCGTCACCGGCGCGACCACCGCGAAGGTCGAAGCGGGCAACACCGGCATCAAGAACATCAAACGCACCGGCCGCGGATTCCGAAACCCGGAGAACTACCGGATGCGTATCCTGCTGACCAGCGCCGCGAGAACCGTAGCGTGAACACCCGTCCCAGCAGGGTCATTCACCACGAACCGCGAAGAGCCC
>NZ_JBQSWK010000130.1:0-362 GCF_052377065.1 Brachybacterium sp. AOP42-C2-15 | reverse complement strand
CCGGCCCAGTCAACCGTCCTCGGATAGGCTGTCCACCCTGCAACGATGACTCGCGGTCGATGCTGGCGCGCGAGACGGGCCACGGTCTCCAAGTTCACCAGCCCGGTATCGGAATCCAGGTGATATCGGACAGCTTTGTAGAAGGTTCCTGAAGCATTCATTGTCGTGCCGTGTGAGAGGTGCCCGCCGTGGGAAAGGGCCAAACCCATCACCGTGTCACCAGGTTTCATCAGGGCGCCGAACGCAGCGGCGTTCGCCTGAGCTCCAGAGTGCGGCTGCACATTTGCGTGGTCGGCCGAGAACAGCTTCCGAGCCCGATCAATCGGGCTCTTCGCGGTTCGTGGTGAATGACCCTGCTGTGG
>NZ_JBQSWK010000129.1:0-373 GCF_052377065.1 Brachybacterium sp. AOP42-C2-15 | reverse complement strand
CCTATGTGGACCAGTCGAAGAGCGCTACCGACCGGTCCGCGATCCGTCCGGACTACGACCGCATGGTCGCCGACTACCTGGTCGGACGGTTCGACGCCATCATCTGCTACGACCTCGACAGGCTCACCCGGCAGCCGCGGCAGCTGGAGGACTGGATCGACGCCGCCGAGCTTCGCGGCCTCGCCCTCGTAACGGCCAACGGCGACGCGGACCTCTCCACCGACGGCGGTCGCATGTACGCACGCATCAAGGCCGCCGTGGCGCGCGCCGAGATGGAGCGCAAGAGCGCCCGTCAGTCTGCGGCGCAGAGACAGCGCGCTATGCAGGGGCGTGCCCCGAAGGGCATGCGTCCGCTTGGTTATGCCGTCGACGG
>NZ_JBQSWK010000128.1:0-382 GCF_052377065.1 Brachybacterium sp. AOP42-C2-15 | reverse complement strand
TGCTAGCGGACATGCCAATCTCCCTGTAGGCGGACACGGATTTCCCTGCTGACGGACAGTTGATCTCCCTGTCTGTGGTCCTGGGATCGGGCCGTGTCGGTCCCGAAATGCGCGTCCCTCCGGGGTTTGCTCGAGGTCTTCTACCACCACGAGCAGGTACCCACCGGAGGGACGCATGAAGAAGTCTGACAGGGAGATCATGGAAATTCTGGAGGCGTTCGACGCCACGGGGTCCGCGCATTCGGCGGCGGGGCTGGCGGGGGTGGATGCGAAGACGGTGCGGCGTTACGTCGCTGCCCGGGATGCGGGGGCGCCGGTGATGGGGCCGGGCCGGCGGCCGCGGATGCTGGATGGGTTCTTGCCGAAGATCGAGGAGTGGGTC
>NZ_JBQSWK010000127.1:0-384 GCF_052377065.1 Brachybacterium sp. AOP42-C2-15 | reverse complement strand
CCCTGCGTGTCAGGGTGAGTTGAGGCCAGAGGTTCATAGCAAGTCCGCCTCCGCAGGGCGAGTTCAGGATCGATCACCATGAGCAGTTCCCCCGTTTCCGTTTTGTCGTCGAGCGTCGATGATGGAGCGATGAGTTCCCCGCAGCATCCTCGAGCCGATGGGCCCCGGCGCCGCTCGTTCACCCCCGAGCAGAAGCTTGCCCACCTCGCCGCATACGAGGAGGCCAGCGCGCAACGTCAAGGCGGTGCCTACCTGCGCCGGGAGGGTCTGTATTCCTCGTTGATCACCGAGTGGCGCCGGCAGCGCGATGCCGGCGTGCTTGAGGGCAAACAGCCTGGCCAGACGGTGGGTCGGCCCTCGAAGGAACAGGCCGAGATCGCTCGG
>NZ_JBQSWK010000126.1:0-385 GCF_052377065.1 Brachybacterium sp. AOP42-C2-15 | reverse complement strand
GTCGATCGCGACGATCTCGATCCGCTCCCGCCACAGCTCGGAACGCTGGGCCAGCCAGTCCCCGACGGCCCTGGAGTCCCTGCCGTCGACGATGCCGAGAACCTGCCCGGTGGCCAGGTCGACGAGCGTCGTCATCCACGGCTCGAACCGCCTCCAGGTACCCTGATCGGTGCGGAACCAGCACACTGACCGGTAGCGATGCTCATCGACCCCCAGACGCCTCACCCGCACGTCGTCGACGTCAGGCAGGACCACTGCGGCGGCGCTGAGGGCGGACTGGACCAGCCACCACGAGACGCCGTGGGCCCGGGCCACCTCGGAGGCTGCTCGGCCCGAGGTGATCACGGCCGAGACGACCTGGTCCCGCAGTCGGGTCGTCGAGCGG
>NZ_JBQSWK010000125.1:0-386 GCF_052377065.1 Brachybacterium sp. AOP42-C2-15 | reverse complement strand
ATGGGCGCAGCCCTTGCGACCCAGCATGTCAGCCACGGGAGAGACCGCCCGCCGCACCACCGCTCGCGACCGTTCCTCCACACATATGGGTTATCCACAGGTTCATCCCCATTTCGTTCTGACCCTTCAGTAGGCAGGGCTTGGGAATTAGTATTGGGGAATATCGCAGACGTGGTTCGTGGGGTTTCTGGTGTGTGGGTGGAGGGGTTTCGGTGGGTGAGTTCGAGGAGGACCGGTTCGCTGACGCGGACGCGGCGGGCGAGCCGCCGGCCGGGATCCCTCCGCGCGAGGATGCCCTTGCCGGTGACCCGCCTGCCGGGTCGGGTGTCGGGCAGTCGTCTTCGGCCAGTCGTGGTGTGGCGCCGGAGGGGCTGCCGCAGTGGGAG
>NZ_JBQSWK010000124.1:0-433 GCF_052377065.1 Brachybacterium sp. AOP42-C2-15 | reverse complement strand
CCACACCGGGACCAAGCTGCTGACCGAGCGGCAATGCGAACGCCTCAGCGCCCTGTTCACCCACCACCCGCACGCTGCGGTCGAGGCGACCTGGGAGATCTACCAGGCCATGATCGCCGCCTATCGAGAACCCGACCGGACCAGAGCCAGAACGATGATGGAGAAGGTCATCGCAGCCCTCAGAGCAACGGTCCCAGACACCCTCGTCGAGCTGGGAAAGCTCGGCCGGACGCTGACCAAACGCGCCGACGACATCCTGGCGTTCTTCGATCGCCCCGGCACCAGCAACGGGCCCACCGAGGCGATCAACGGCCGACTCGAGCACCTACGCGGTTCGGCCCTCGGCTTCCGCAACCTCACCAACTACATCGCCCGCAGCCTCCTCGAATCAGGAGGCTTCAGAAACCAGCTACACCCTCGGATGCGATGAGCC
>NZ_JBQSWK010000123.1:0-494 GCF_052377065.1 Brachybacterium sp. AOP42-C2-15 | reverse complement strand
CTGGAGCCGGCCTGTGCCCGGGGCACGTTCGCCGAGGCCACCGAGCAGATCCCGCGATACGCACGCTCGACGACCCGACTGCGGGACCAGGTCGTCTCTGCCGTGATCCGTTCCGGCCGTGCAGCCTCCGAGGTGGCCCGGGCCCACGGCGTCTCGTGGTGGCTGGTCCAGGCCGCCCTCAGCGCCGCCGCAGTGGTCCTGCCTGACGTCGACGACGTGCGGGTCAGGCGTCTGGGGGTCGATGAGCACCGCTACCGGTCAGTGCGCTGGTTCCGCACCGACGAGGGCGCTTGGAGACGGTTCGAGCCGTGGATGACGACGCTGGTCGACCTGGCCACCGGGCAGGTCCTCGGCATCGTCGACGGCCGGGACTCCAGGGCCGTCGGGGATTGGCTCGCGCAGCGCTCTGAGCAGTGGCGGGAGCGGATCGAGATCGTCGCGATCGATCCCTCGGCCGCGTTCCGCAAGGCGCTGCGGACCTGGCTGCCTCGCGC
>NZ_JBQSWK010000122.1:0-501 GCF_052377065.1 Brachybacterium sp. AOP42-C2-15 | reverse complement strand
CGCGGGCCAGGCGCTGCCTGACGGTGGTGACCATGTCGTTTCCGAGCTTGACGAGGTGGAACTTGTCGACCGAGACCGCAGCCCGGGGCAGGTAGGTCCGCAGCGCCTTGCGGAACGCGGCCGAGGGATCGATCGCGACGATCTCGATCCGCTCCCGCCAGGCCTCGGAGCGCTGGGCAAGCCAGTCCCCGACGGCCCTGGAGTCGCGGCCGTCGACGATGCCGAGGACCTGCCCGGTGCCCAGGTCCACCAGCGTCGTCATCCACGGCTCGAACCGTCTCCAGGCCCCCTGATCCGTGCGGAACCAGCGCACCGACCGGTACCGGTGCTCATCGACCCCCAGACGCCTCACCCGCACGTCGTCGACGTCAGGCAGGACCACCGCAGCGGCGCTGAGGGCGGCCTGGACCAGCCACCACGAGACCCCGTGGGCCCGGGCCACCTCGGAAGCTGCACGGCCCGAGGTGATCACGGCCGAGACGACCTGGTCCCGCAGCCTGG
>NZ_JBQSWK010000121.1:0-515 GCF_052377065.1 Brachybacterium sp. AOP42-C2-15 | reverse complement strand
TGGCAGGAGACCGCCTCCTCCATCCCCGCCCCGACCCAGTCGGCGCTGGCGACCCTGGAATGGATCCACCGCGCTGAGAACCTCGCCATCAGCGGGCCCTCCGGCACCGGGAAGACCCACTTCGTCGAGGCGATCGCCCACCAGGTGATCGACGCCGACATGCGCGTTGCCTGGTTCACCCTGGAATCGCTGACCACCGCGATCGGACGGGCCAGCGTCGATGGGTCGATCAACAAGGTCATCGCCCGGATCACCCGCGCCGACCTGATCGTCGTTGACGACATCGGCATGCTCCCGGCAGGGCAGGCCGCCGCCGAAGCGTTCTACCGCCTCGTCGACGCTACCTACGAACGGCGGAGCCTGGCCGTGACCAGCAACCTCCACCCCGCCGGGTTCGACACCTTCATGCCCAAGACCCTCGCCACCGCGACCGTCGACCGGCTCCTCCACCACGCCCACGTCCTCACCACCGAGGGCACCTCGATGCGACTGGCCGAGGCCACCGCCGGACGCGG
>NZ_JBQSWK010000120.1:0-551 GCF_052377065.1 Brachybacterium sp. AOP42-C2-15 | reverse complement strand
GAGAACGGCGTCGTTAGCGGTATGCCAGGCCACGCCCAGCCCGGCGGCGACCCGCGCGATCGAGAGGTGGTCGATGACCAGGGCTTCCAGCGCCCACCGGATCCCGCCTCGGGAGAGCTTCGCCCGCTCTGCGGCCGCCGCGGTGGTGTCTTCGCGCCAGTGGCATCCGCAATGGTCACACCGGTAGCGGCGAATCCGCACCAGCAACGTCGTGGGCCTGTGACCGAACGGCTCATGCGCCAGAGACCTGGTGATGGAGCCCCGCGAGGTCGACCGCGCTCCGCAGGCCCTGCACCACGGATCCTCCTCGGCGAGCCGGCACTCCAGCACCGCCCGCGCGGCAGTGAGCCTCTGGCCGACCACGACCAGGCCAAGCTCCTCGAGGCGGGCGAAGGTCGTCAGGTCGGGGTCATCGAAGGTAGCGTTGAGCATGTCGAGGTCTTCCAGATGGTGAGTGTCAGAACTTCCATCATCGGGAGACCTCGACGTCTATCCCGGCACCGACGCGCCCACCCCGCGTTCCGCATCTACCCCCTCAGCTGCGAAGAGCC
>NZ_JBQSWK010000119.1:0-569 GCF_052377065.1 Brachybacterium sp. AOP42-C2-15 | reverse complement strand
ATTAATGGTGGCAATGAGGGCGCGGTCGCAGGAGCAGTTGAAGTATCCGTTTGAGGCGTAGCACCTATCATGGGTGCGGCAAGCGCTATCAAGGAGGTCCTTGGCGATTCCTCCACCATGCCCGGGGCCGCACCAGTTCCCCCAAATAGGGATACCTAGCTTCCTTGCAGATACGCCCCCTGCCTCCTCGGTAGCGTACGCTTCCGATAAGTCAGTTAGTATAGCCCCCGCTTGAAGCACGTCCGGCGAAGCCCCTTCGGAGAGGGCTCGATCAGTGTCGAAGGCGATTATTCCACCTTCGGTTACCACATACTCTTGCACGGCTGCGTCAAAGTCATCCTGAGACGAGTTCACTGAGGCTGAGACGGTCGCACTTCCCGAGCCTGCGCCAGGAATCGCAGGTGCCGCAAAAGATGGGGCGGCCATTAATAGCGGGGCTACTAAGATGACATGCGCTACTAATAGCGAAGTAAGCTTCCTCTGGCGCCGTGTCAAAGGGGCTCTTCGCGGTTCGTGGTGATTGACCCTGCTGTGGCGGGTATTCACGCTACGGCTCTCGCGGCGCTGGC
>NZ_JBQSWK010000118.1:0-621 GCF_052377065.1 Brachybacterium sp. AOP42-C2-15 | reverse complement strand
TGGGAGAACGCGAGGCGTCCGAAGCCGTGCAAGCTGGAAACGCACGATGACCTGCGGAGCATCGTGCAGGAGAAGCTGATGGCGGATTGGTCGCCGCAGCAGATCGCGGCATGGCTCCGACTGACTCCGGCTTCAGCACAGGGAGTACGGATCTCGCACGAGGCTATCTACCGGACCCTCTACATCAGCTCGCGCCTGTCGCTCCCCTCGACGCTGAAGACGCATCTGCGGTCGGGGCGCGGCATGCGCACCTCGAGGAAAGCGCGTCGTACCGGGCACGGGCGGGGCCGGCTGCGGAACATGGTCTCTATCCATGATCGACCAGAGCAGATCGAGACCCGGACCGAGGTAGGGCATTGGGAAGGGGACCTCGTCATGGGGCGACGCCCCAGCGCCGTGGCAACCCTCGTGGAACGCACCACCAGGATCGTTCGCCTCGTCAAGCTCGATGGCATCAAGGGCCCAGACGTCCGCGCCGCGCTCGTCCAGAACCTCCGCGGCATGCCGAAATCACTGTTGAGGTCGATCACTTGGGATCGAGGTCGAGAGATGTCAGAGCACGAACAACTCGCCCACGACCTCGGCATCCACGTCTACTTCTGCGATCCTCGCTCACCGTGG
>NZ_JBQSWK010000117.1:0-697 GCF_052377065.1 Brachybacterium sp. AOP42-C2-15 | reverse complement strand
CTCAACCGTGGCTGCAGCTGGAGTGGACCGCTCAGCAGCAGATCGAAGAGATCGTCCTGATCCTCGATGACGATGTGGAGCAGGATCTGATCAACCTCCACCACCATCGCACCTCCTGGGAGGTCTCCCCCTCCCTGATCTCAAGACTTCAGGTCGACACCTGGACTGATGGCTCCTGGCGAACCATCGCCGAGCTCACCGAGAATCGGTTGCGGCGTGTCTGCATCACGCTCCCCGAGACCGTCACAACCGATCGCCTCCGCATCCGTGCGCTGGAGGTCGGGGATATTCGCGAGGCCCGAATCATCGCTGCGCGTGCCTACGCACCCCGACAACTTCGGACCACCACATTCGAATCTTCTGCGACTTCCTGAATGAGTTCAAATCATTTGATAGTTTCCCTCCAGGAATAGCGAAAGTGCCTCGATAGAGGACTGTTCCCGAACTACGTTCTCGGCACTACGACCGCAACGCAGCGATCGCACCGACCCATCGCCCACGCCCCACCTCTTTGTCAAGGAGCTGCAATGAAGCACGCTACTGGAAATCGCTTGCACACCCGTGACCTCTCACGCCGCGGCGTGATGGGCGGCGCCGCCGCCCTCGGTGCTGGAGCCACGCTCGCAGCTTGCGGAGGCACCACCGACAGCGGAGGCGACGCGGAAGTCCCCACAGGAGAGAGCACCGGCACATTACG
>NZ_JBQSWK010000116.1:0-877 GCF_052377065.1 Brachybacterium sp. AOP42-C2-15 | reverse complement strand
AGTGCTCGCGACCAAGGTCCACTCCCGCCGGTCCCAGCACGTCCGGGACGTCCCCGTGGCCGGGGCGATGGCGGTGGTGTGGGCCAAGCGACGCTGGTTCTGCCTCGAGCCGGCCTGCGCCCGGCGCACGTTCTGGGAAGCCACCGACCAGGTCCCGCACCGCGCGCGCTCAACGACCCGGCTGCGAAACCAGATCGTCTCCGCGGTGATCACCTCTGGCCGGGCAGCCTCGGAAGTCGCCCGGACCCATGGCGTCTCGTGGTGGCTGGTCCAGGCCGCGCTGGCGGCTGCCGCCGTGGTCCTGCCCACCGCCGAGGACGTGTCAGTGACGCGCCTGGGCATCGATGAGCACCGCTACCGGTCGGTGCGCTGGTTCCGCACCGACGACGGTGCCTGGAGACGGTTCGAGCCCTGGATGACGACCCTGGTCGACCTCTCCACCGGGCAGGTCCTCGGTATCGTCGACGGCCGGGACTCCACCGCCGTCGGCGACTGGCTCGCCCAGCGCTCCAAGCTCTGGCGGGAGCGGATCGAGATCGTCGCCATCGATCCCTCGGCCGCGTTCCGCAAAGCACTGCGGACCTACCTGCCCCGCGCTGCGGTCTCGGTCGACAAGTTCCACCTCGTCAAGCTCGGAAACGACATGGTCACCACCGTCCGTCAACGCCTAGCCCGCACCCATCGCGGTCGTCGCGGCCGCAAGGACGACCCGGCCTGGGCCCACCGGATGCTTTTGCTACGCGGCGCTGACACCCTCACTCCACGGGCCTGGGAGCGGTTGGAGACGGTGTTCCGCACCGATGACCCCACCGACGAGCTCTCCGCCGCCTGGGGCATCAAGGAGCAGCTCCGCCGCCTATTGGCGACCGACACCCTG
>NZ_JBQSWK010000115.1:0-886 GCF_052377065.1 Brachybacterium sp. AOP42-C2-15 | reverse complement strand
CGTATACCACCCGATAGACAGCTGATCGGAGGAATGTAACGTCGGGTCCGATACCGCCACCACGGGAACGCCCGTCTGACGAGCCAGAGTCGTCCCCGAGAAAAAGGGAGGAGCAGTCCCGTCCCTCTGAACCGCGCCGGAGAAGAAAACAGGCAGGGACCGCGAACCCTCCATCGCCATCAGCCCACCTCTGATGAGCACGTCGAAGTGTCCACCCTCGAACCTGATCGCATGTATCCCGTCTACCCAAGCGGACTCTTCGACGAAAAGCCCTACCGAGTCCCACCTGAACACGGGATCACGGAAGCGGTCGTAGCTCGATGCTGTCATGTGGTCATCGTAAGACGAATCTACTTCTCGTCCACCCCGTTTCGCGCGAGATTGTCGACACCGGCTGCAACGGTACGGCGCAACCCGATCACGATGCACCCCACCCTGCGATATTCGCTTAAGGTTGAGTATGACTCTCAGACACATCTCGCGCTGGACCGACTCCAGTAGCCAGCGATGCGCCGCGGACGTAAATCGATCGGGATTCGACATCACCCTGCCGAATCGCGCTCGCCTTCGTCTCGACGAGCAATATTTTCCCGTCGACTGGAGCCCTCAGTTCCCGTCGGACAACGCGTCCACAAGGCTGTGGCACAGGTCCCTCACATACCTGCCCGCGCTCTCCGAGCTTCCCGGCGGATGGCCGATGATCACCCGTATCCTCGAGGACTTCTCCGGCTTCATCTCTGGTTCCGGGGGCACAGTCCGCGTTCCGTCCATGGATCACGCACTTGCCGTCCAGATCCGAGTCTGTCACGACCTTCTAGAGCGTTCGGACTTCGAAGGTCTCCCAAACAGTGACGTGATGTCACTGGTGACGGACCTTCTTCCGCAT
>NZ_JBQSWK010000114.1:0-900 GCF_052377065.1 Brachybacterium sp. AOP42-C2-15 | reverse complement strand
CCGCTGCCGACGATCTCGGCGGTGCTCGGACACGCCAGCCAGGAGTCGACCAACGTGTATATGAGCGTCGATGACCAGCGTCTCCTGCAGTGCGTGTTGCCGGTGCCGGCGGGAGCCCGGTCATGAACGCCCACGGTTTCACCAGCGTGTTCGCCACCGATCTGACGGCTTATCTCGCATTCAAGGAGAGCATGGGCTTCTACGGCGTCTCCCGGATCTGGTATCTGAAACAGTTCGACGCTTACTGCACCCGCCACGACCTGCGCGTCTTCGATCGGGACACCGTCGAAGGATGGGTGACCGCCCAGCTGGCGCGCTCTGGCCGGTACCGGTCGTGGATGTCCTACATCCGCGACGTCGGACGATGGCTCCAGACCCAGGGGCACACGAGCGCCTACGTGCTCTCTGACCAATGGAAGGCCCCGTTCATCCGGGTCACCCCCTACCTGCTCAACCGGGACGAGATCGAGCGTTTCTTCACCGCCGCGGCCCAGCTTGACGCGCAGTCACCGTGGCGGTGGCAGGCGATCGCGTTCTTCACGCTGATGCACTCCTGCGGGCTACGAACCGGCGAAGCTCGCGCTCTGTTGGCCGCGCAGGTCGACCTCGACGACGGGCACCTCGACATCGTGGGGGCCAAAGCCCGGCGCAGCCGCCGTCTGCCCCTGACCGATCAGATCGTCGAAATCCTGGCCGTCTGCGACCAGAGATCCCAAGCCCGCTTCGGGGCGCATCAGACGTTCTTCGTTTCGGCCGCCGGGACCCCGGTGACTGCGGCAGCGGTCGGTGTGATCTTCCGTCGCATCTGGGACCAGGCCGGCCTGCCTCGCCCCACGGCCGGCAGACAGCCGCGACCTTACGACTTCCGGCACCACTTCGCCTACGCCAACCTCGAACGCT
>NZ_JBQSWK010000113.1:0-1081 GCF_052377065.1 Brachybacterium sp. AOP42-C2-15 | reverse complement strand
CGTCGGCACGATCGACGTCGCCGTCCCCAAGCTCCGCACCGGCACCTACTTCCCCGAGTGGCTGCTCGAGCGCCGCAAACGCGCCGAATCCGCCCTGATCACCGTGGTCGCGGACTGCTACCTCGCCGGCGTCTCCACCCGCCGAATGGACAAACTCGTCAAGACCCTCGGCATCAACAGCCTCTCGAAGTCCCAGGTCAGCCGCATGGCAGCCGATCTGGACGAGCACGTCGAGCAGTTCCGCCACCGCCCCCTGGACGAGGCCGGGCCGTTCACGTTCGTCTCCGCCGACGCACTGACGATGAAGGTCCGCGAGGGCGGACGAGTCATCAACGCCGTCGTCCTGCTCGCCACCGGCGTCAACGGCGACGGCCACCGCGAAGTCCTCGGCATCCGGGTCGCGACCAGCGAGACCGGCGCGGCCTGGAACAGCTTCTTCGCCGACCTGGTCGCCCGCGGCCTGGGCGGAGTCCGCCTGGTCACCTCCGACGCGCATGCGGGGCTGGTCGAGGCGATCGCCGCTCACCTGCCCGGAGCGTCCTGGCAGCGCTGCCGCACCCACTACGCCGCGAATCTGATGAGCATCTGCCCCAAGGGCATGTGGCCAGCCGTGAAAGCGATGCTGCACAGCGTCTATGACCAGCCCGACGCCGCGGCCGTGAATGCGCAGTTCGAGCGTCTGCTGGACTACGTCGGTGAGAAGCTCCCGGCCGTGGCCGAGCACCTCGATGCCGCCCGCGCAGACGTCCTCGCGTTCACCGCGTTTCCGAAGGATGTGTGGGTCCAGATCTGGTCGAACAACCCCACCGAGCGTCTGAACCGCGAGATCCGCCGCCGCACCGACTCGGTGGGCATCTTCCCCTCCCGCGAGGCGATCGTCCGCCTCGTCGGCGCGGTCCTGGCCGAGCAGACCGATGAATGGGCCGAAGGACGCCGCTACCTCGGCCTCGACGTCCTCGCCCGCTGCCGCCTCACCCTCACCACCAATCCCGTGAACGAGGTGAGCACCGATGCACTTCCCGCGCTGACAGCCTGATCCCTATCGCCGAAGGATCGCTACACCACTTCCGGGGACTTGACC
>NZ_JBQSWK010000112.1:0-1081 GCF_052377065.1 Brachybacterium sp. AOP42-C2-15 | reverse complement strand
GGTCAAGTCCCGGGAAGTGGTGTAGCGCTCCTTCGATGAGAGGGGTCAGGCTGTCAGGGCGGGCAAGGTCTCGGTGGTCACCTCATTCACGGTGCTGGTGGTGATGGTCAGGCGGCAACGGGCCAGGACGTCGAGCCCGAGGTAGCGACGTCCTTCGGCCCATTCATCGGTCTGCTCGGCCAGGACCGCACCGACGAGGCGGACGATCGCGTCGCGAGAGGGAAAGATCCCGACGGAGTCCGTGCGCCGGCGGATCTCGCGGTTCAGCCGCTCGGCGGGGTTGTTCGACCAGATCTGGACCCAGACGTCTTTGGGGAACCCAGTGAACGCGAGGACGTCAGCGCGAGCGGCATCAAGGTGCTCGGCCACGGCGGGCAGCTTCTCACCCACGTAGTCCAACAACCGATCGAACTGCGCGGTCACCGCCGCAGCATCAGGCTGGTCATAGACACTGTGGAGCATCGCCTTCACCGCAGGCCACATGGACTTCGGGCAGATGCTCATCAGGTTCGCGGCGTAGTGGGTGCGGCACCGCTGCCAGGACGCTCCGGGCAGGTGCGCGGCGATCGCCTCGACCAACCCGGCATGCGCATCGGAGGTCACCAGACGGACTCCTCCCAGCCCGCGGGCGACCAGGTCAGCGAAGAAGCTGCTCCACGCCGCCCCAGTCTCACTGGTCGCGACCCGCATGCCGAGGACCTCGCGGTGTCCGTCGCCATTGACTCCGGTCGCGACGAGGACGACCGCGTTGATGACGCGGCCACCTTCGCGGACTTTCATCGTCAGTGCGTCCGCGGCGACGAACGTGAACGGTCCGGCGGCGTCCAGGGGGCGGTGGCGGAACTGTTCGACGTGCTCGTCGAGATCGGCTGCCATACGGCTGACCTGTGACTTCGAGAGGCTGTTGATGCCGAGCGTCTTGACCAGTTTGTCCATGCGGCGGGTGGAGACCCCGGCGAGGTAGCAGTCCGCGACCACGGTGATCAGCGCGGATTCGGCGCGTTTACGGCGCTCGAGCAGCCACTCCGGAAAGTAAGTGCCCGAACGCAGCTTGGGGACGGCGACGTCGATCGTACCGACC
>NZ_JBQSWK010000111.1:0-1088 GCF_052377065.1 Brachybacterium sp. AOP42-C2-15 | reverse complement strand
AAGCGGCGTGGTCGACTTCGGGAACGGCACCTACGCCACGAAGCTCAGCGAGTTCTGGGGGGGGTCGGGTGGTCGCGAGGTGTCACGGGACGCAACTCAGATCGACTTCGGCACCGAGCAGCACCTCGCGCTCTGGTCTGCGGGAGCCGAGCGGCTCCTCGACGCATTGAGGACAAAGGGACTACTCGAGAAAACTCTCGTCGTCCGCACCAACTGGGCCACCCATTACGACACCGGTGAGGAGCTGGAGGTCCCCGGGTGGATGCTGCAGCCCAGCGTCGCGAACGAGTATTTCGCGAGGTACTTCGCCGTCCTCGCCGACGCCGGCGTGGGCACTGCAGAGTTGCCCGCCAACCTCGCCCAGACGTCCCGGAGCCACCAATGGGGCCCGAGCCCTTATCACTACCGGAACGAGGCCTACGAGTTCCTGGCTGATCTCCTGCGCAGACGGTAACCACAGCTATCGTGCGATCTACGTCAGAGCTCCCGGAGACGCCGAAGACCGCTCTCAAGATCAACGTCCGGCTCGATAGCAAGATGAAGCGCGTTCTCGATGATCTCCCTGCGTGGGGCCCGATGTCCCTCGGAGAACGGTCCGACTGCCATCAACGTCGAGTTCTGTCCGTACAACCCGTCCCCGAGATCCCTGAATCCGTTACGGAACCGGTATGGTTCCGCGTGGCGTTCAAGATGGTGATCGGACGAGTTCTGAAGATAGACGAGCTTCGCGATCCGGTCGGCCGGACCCACCATGGACTCGATACCGGCCTGAGAGAGCTCTCTCCGAGCAGTCGCCAGATCAATAGGCTCCACGGCGTGCCTGTCCAGCCCTTCTCGAGCTCCCCACCGCGGGTCATCGAGCACCGCAACCAAGTATTCCCTCACAGCCCACGCACCGTAACGAAGCAAATCGGTCTGAGGATTCCAGACGAACGCAGCGCAGCCCACCACGCTGGAGTAGAACAAAGATGCAAAGCCTCCGGCGGACCCGCCCACCAGAACGATCTCGCGCCCGACCGCTGAGCGAAGGGCCACGAGGAACTGCGGCAGTATCTCCTGGAAGGACCCACTTGCCGGCCCCGTATACC
>NZ_JBQSWK010000110.1:0-1110 GCF_052377065.1 Brachybacterium sp. AOP42-C2-15 | reverse complement strand
GCTAGAGGAGCTCTTTGAAGTTGCTGGAGTGCTCATGAACCAATTACTTCTTCTTTCCGAAACACCCGCGCGGTTGCCTCAGAGTAAATCCAGAGATAGGGGCGACTCCGCATGGTGCGCCGACGATCACGAGAAGGCACGAGGTAGCACTTATTTCCGCCTCGCCTTGGAAGCAATTGCGCTACCACCAATGCAAAGCACTCCAACCACAGTTAACGCGAGACCCAGAATGAAGCCTATACCCGCGCCTATGTTGGCTCCGCCACCGTCGGCCGATGTGACCATATTGAAAAGGCATGATACGAGTGCCAGGACGAGCCCGAAAATAAGAATTACCAAACCAGCGTTGGTCGCAGCCTTCATGCCCACCCCATTCAAGCAGGGTCTCCAGTACCCTCGTAGTGACTTCTACCAAATATGCGTACGGCGCGATAATAGGTGTTGGCTGCCCCCAAACATGCCGTCTCTTGCTGATTCCCGTCCGGGTATGCGGCATCACAGGCGGCCCTAAGGCCATAACGAAGTCGCTGGTCACAAAGCTTACGAGAAAGGTCCGAGGTGCTCGAGTAACAAATATCGTGCGAATCACATGTGGGCCGAAAATTCGCTGCCCCCCAACTGTCCGGCGAATAGCTGCACCCATTAGGGGGTGCGTAGGGGGTTATCTTGTGGTCGCTACCTTGAAGCGCAGATGTAGAATACTCCCATGCATCGATAATTGCATTACCAACGTAGCTATCTTTACTGCTGGCAGAGGAGTCGGCCGTAGCGGGGGTGTCCGTAACAGTTAGATCCGAAAAATCGCTTGAGTTCCAGGTTGCTGTCAGTCCGTCGCGCGTATAACTGTGCTCGGTAGTTTCCGCGTCAGCCCGCGATGGCGCTAGCGCCAACATCAATACGATAATCGTTAACCACGCTAGCACACTCAAAGACAATCTTGTTCGGACCGCTGTATCCGTCACCCCTCCTCACGTTAGGCTTCCTCGGGTGGTTGTGACAACATAGATTGCCGCCCCCGCTGGTAAGTCCGTCCTTTTTGCACGCTTCCACAATATGTGATTGTGTGATACATGTCAACAACGTTGGCCCAGATGGCTACCGGATGGTGAA
>NZ_JBQSWK010000109.1:0-1191 GCF_052377065.1 Brachybacterium sp. AOP42-C2-15 | reverse complement strand
CTGCGCCGCGAGCTGGACCAGACTCAGGAGCGCCTGGATCGCACCGAGACCGCGCTGGAGATCATGGGAAAAGCACGCGCGCTCTTGGAGGACGTCTCCAAGAGCGCGGATACCGAGACCAGGCGCAACAAGCGCTGATGGGCGCCCACGACGAGCTGATCGTCGCAGGGACTACCACCCGGGCCGCGTCGGCCTTGACTGGTATCGCCCGCTCCACAGCAGCTCGCCGCACGGCCCGCCCGCTCCCGCCTGCGCCGCGGGACGCCCCGCCGGCCAACCGGCTGGACTGTGCCGAACGAGCCAGCGTGCTGGCCGTGCTCAACAGTTCCGAGTTCGTCGACTCCACCCCGATACAGGTGTTCGCGACGTTGCTGGATCGTGGGATCTACCTGTGCTCGGTCTCCACGATGTATCGCATCCTGCGGGACAACGCCCAGGTCACAGAGCGCCGCCGGCAGGCTCGTCACCCGGCCCGGGTGGTGCCCGAGCTGGTGGCCACCGGCCCCGGGCAGGTCTACACCTGGGACATCACCAAGCTGCCCGGCCCGGCCAAGGGCGTCTACTACGACGCCTACGTGATGATCGATATCTACTCCCGCTACCTCGTCGGCGTCCACGTCCACGCCCGCGAGTCCGGGCCGCTGGCGAAGGAGATGATGCGTGAAGTGTTCGGCATCCACGGCATCCCGAAGGTCGTCCACGCCGACCGCGGCACCTCGATGACCTCAAAGTCCGTGGCCACACTGCTCTCCGACCTGGAAGTCACCCGGTCCCATTCACGGCCGAAGGTCTCCAACGACAACCCCTACTCCGAGGCGTGGTTCAAGACGTTGAAGTACGCGCCGGTCTTCCCAGACCGGTTCGGATCCCTGGCCGACGCGCGGGCGTTCATGGACGAGTTCAAGGACCGCTACAACCACGAGCACCACCACCAGGGCCTGGGCCTGCACACCCCTGCCGACGTCCACTACGGCCTGGCGACAGCGAAAGCCACCGGCCGCACCGACGTTCTCTCAGCGGCCCGCGCTGCCCACCCCGAGCGCTTCGGCACCAACAACACCCCGAAGATCCTCGCCCTGCCCGACGCGGCCTGGATCAACAAACCCACCGAGAACAAACAGACCGAAGACCAGGCGACCTACGAACCCGCCGCCTGACTCCCACTGGCCCCATTCACCTTGACAACTTCCG
>NZ_JBQSWK010000108.1:0-1217 GCF_052377065.1 Brachybacterium sp. AOP42-C2-15 | reverse complement strand
AGCCAACGCCGGTCCTTGATCAGAACTGCTTCGTCTAGAAGATCATCCTCGGGAAGGTGCGCCCCTTGCACGCCCCCTCGCCGGGAGTCATCCACAGGTTCTGATCATTCCTCGAGCGGTCGCCCTCCGGGGTGCTGGCGGTTCCTAGGATGACCAGCACATCGGTGTCATCAAGCAGGTCTCCGCTGCGTGCGGCGGACCATGCCTCGAAGCAGGTCTGATCGCGCCCCTCTCCTGGGGTGGTTCGGAACAGGCAACCCGGGAGGAGATACGCCTGCGCAGCCCATCCTTCACGTTCGATCGTCGGTGTGAACGCCGCCATGTACTGCTGGGTGTGGGAGCTGCCGAGGAAGGTCACCCTGGGGACATCGGGTTCAGAGCCGGGGAGCGCGCTGCAGTACTCGGCCAGCAGATCGGTGTCGCACTCCCCGCCGAGCACTGCCCAGCTCTGGCGCGCACTGCTGCCGGGGTCGGCTGCAGCACGGTTGTCCACATAGGTTCTGAGCCCCACCAGCATGGCGGCACCGAGAGCGAAGATCGCGACGACGACGCCTGCGGATCGCCACACCGAACCTGACCGCTGGAACCGAGCGAGAGGGTTCTCCACCGCATGCACGAGGGCAATGCTCACCGCGCACGATGAGGCAAGGACGGCGGTACCTCCTGCGATGCCGAGCTGGCCCGTGCTCGACATGGATTGAGCGATCACCAGAATCGGCCAGTGGACCAAATATAGGGCGTAGGAGTAGGCGCCGGCCCGTACCAGCCAAGGGTGCGCCAACAGCGTGGGCCGGGATGTTGGCCGCGTGGTCGCCAAGAGGATCAGGCCAGCTCCGCTCAGCGGCCATAGCGCCGCGATGCCTGGGAATGTCGTCCCAACTGGCAGCAGGAAGCCACACGCCGCGATCATCACGACCCCGATGTAGATCATGAGCCGTGCAATGGAGGCACGGATGCGGACCTCCCCGATCACCGCGAGGAGGGAGCCGAGCGCAAACTCCCACAGTCTTGCCCGCACATCGAAGTACGCCCGCTCCTGGGAGGCCTCAGTCATGTACATGCTGAATGTGAGGGAACCTATGAACACGATGCCGAACCCGAGTGCCAGCCACACCCTGAGTGGAATCTTCGTGATCCGAGCCGCAAGGACTGCGATGAGGTGCGTGACCGCCCACAGCACGAATACCTGCCCCTGGATCGAGAGCGACCAGAAATGC
>NZ_JBQSWK010000107.1:0-1225 GCF_052377065.1 Brachybacterium sp. AOP42-C2-15 | reverse complement strand
CACGGCAGCACGCAGCATGCGAGAGGCCGCGTTGTGCCGCAGGCGCCGCGTCCCGGCCTTCACTCCGATCACGCCGGCAGTCCGGAACGTTCTGGCCGTCACCTTGTATATCGAGGCGTGATCGACGAACGGGATGAACGGTGCCACCGAGCGGAGAAAAACGTGGTCGTCCTCGCCGGCGGGACGCTCCTCGAGCACGTAGCTTGCCAGCGCTACCGCCAGAAGACCGGGCAGCGGCAGCGTCACCGGGTTCTTCGTCTTCTGCTGGACGATCCCGATCGTCTGGGAGCGCCAGTCGATGTCTGCCAACCGCAGTGCGATGATGTCGCAGGCCCGTAGCCCGGTCAGCAACGCCAGCAATGTGATCGCAGCATCCCGAGCGGAGACCATGCCGGTTGCACACGCCTCGACGACCCGCTGTTCATCGGCGTCCTCGAGGACAGGCAGGATCGTCTGCGAACGTTTCACCCCGGCCAGGTTGACGGCATCGACCAGTTCGCGGCGGCCGGTGAACTTCAGGAACGGGCGGAAGTTCGACACCACCCAGAACAAGGACGACTTCGCCCACCTGGTCAGCAACGATTCGAGGAACGCGAGGATGCTGGCCGCATCAGTCTCCTCGAGGCTGTCGATCCCGCGATCCTCGAGGAACACGAGATAGCTGCGGGCCACCCGGCCGTAGGCAGCGCGCGTGGCCGGTGCCAGCCCACGGTCGGCCATGTCCGCTTCCCAAGCAGCATCCAGTGCTACGAACTCGTCCGAAGCAGGCCACGGCCCACCGCCGCCACGCCGACGGACCGCGAGATCGACCCGACCGGTGCGCAGGTAGGAGTCGAACACGGTAACGATCCGGCCGTAATCGAAGCGGCGCTGTGCGCTGAACCCACCGGTGCGCGGGCTCGTAGTCATCGCTGCGAACTCGGCACCCAACGCGGGCGAGTAGACGCCGCCACGGTCGGCAGCGAACCTGGTCAGCGCGCTGATCGACTTCTGATAGTTCCTGATGGTTGATTCCATGTAGTCGGCCGTGCGCAGCGCTGCAACAGTGACCGCGCCGATCTGTATGACCGTCGTATCCATGACCGCGTCCCTTCCCTAGACGGATGGATACGACGGACACTAGACACTGACTGCAGGAACGTTAAGCCGAGGAACCAACAGCGATCTCCGCTCCAACCACGCCAGACACCGAGCTCCTCGGCTTAACACAAACCTCGGCATAATC
>NZ_JBQSWK010000106.1:0-1238 GCF_052377065.1 Brachybacterium sp. AOP42-C2-15 | reverse complement strand
CGGGCGGGATCCTCGACCGGGTCACGGGCGGGGTCGATCAGTCCCGCGGTTTTTTGTTTGTGGTGGAGCCAGCAGAGGCGGTGGAGGTTCCACAGCGAGGTTTGCCCGCCCTGGTCGGGGTGGTCATGGTCGTATTCGATGATGTGGTCATCCTCTGCCGCGAGGACCGTGGCCCGGGTACAGCCCGGCACCGCACAGACCGGGTGACGCAGCCTCAGCTGGAGCCGCATCTGAGCGGTGGGCTGATAGGTCTGCGCGGTCACGGGCAGGTACGCGCCGGTGATCGGGTCGGTGAGGATCCGCTGCCAGGTGCTCTCCCCGGCTGCGAGTTCCCGGGCGAGCTCTGCGGGTAGCGGCGTCATCCCATCCAGCATCGCGGGCGCGTCACTCTGGCCCAGCAGGGTCAGTGCCGGGACGGTGACGAGGATCTTGTAGGGCCTGGCAGTTTCTTCGACGGGGTCGATGTCCAGGACCGAGTGGGTCAAGATCGCGTACCGCAGCGTCCGCAGCGACAACGCGGTGCCCCGCTCGGCGAGGTCCCGATCAATATCGAACGGCAACGGCCCTTCGGCACCTGCTTCTAACGCGGTGCGCTGGGCTTTCTGGACGGTGCGGGCTGCGACATCGAGCCGGTGGGCGAGGGCCTGGATCTCCGGGATCGGGCCCGTCACCAACAACGATGCGGTTCCCGTCTCGGTATCGATCCCCACGATCTCCACGTCCCGTGACCGGGACGGCGGCGCCGGGAGAGTCCCGGCGGTGGCGAGGGCGACCGCGAGCCGTACATGCTTCTCGAACGTGTCCTGCGAGATCGAGGGAATCTCGATCGTGGCCATATGCGCATCCACGTCCCGGGCCTGCTCCTCGCTCAGGCGCCGGGTGTGGCGGATCAGGTAGTGATGCCACTGCTCGGGCAGATCCCCGCGACGCAGGTACGTGAACGTCATCGGCATCCACTGCACCGCCAGATACGCGTCACGGACTTTCGCGTGTGCTTGGGGGTAGGTGCAGCGCAGCCCCGCGGCGATCTTCAACGCGGTCACATCCGCGTCATCGAGCAGGCCCCGCACCTCGGGGTCCTCACAGAAGAACGTGGAGAGCTGACGCAGCAGATGCGCGTGCAGACTCGCCCGGGTCCGCATCGTGCGATGCAGCCCCAGCATCCGCCCCGCGTCGAGACTCCCGGGGGCCGCTTCCTCCAGGATGTACTCCTCATCCAGCACCCGCCGCGCCCGCAC
>NZ_JBQSWK010000105.1:0-1247 GCF_052377065.1 Brachybacterium sp. AOP42-C2-15 | reverse complement strand
GAGGGTGTCGGTGGCCAGGAGGCGTCGGAGCTGCTCTTTGATGCCCCAGGCGGCGGAGAGCTCGTCGGTGGGGTCATCGGTGCGGAAGACTGTCTCCAGTCGCTCCCAGGCTCGCGGGGTGAGGGTGTCGCCGCCGCGTAGCAGTAGCATCCGGTGCGCCCAGGCCGGGTCGTCCTTGCGGCCCCGACGACCACGATGGGTGCGGGCCAGGCGTTGACGGACGGTGGTGACCATGTCGTTTCCGAGCTTGACCAGGTGGAACTTGTCGACCGAGACCGCAGCCCGCGGCAGCCAGGTCCGTAGTGCCTTGCGGAACGCGGCCGAGGGGTCGATCGCGACGATCTCGATCCGCTCCCGCCACCGCTCAGAACGCTGGCTGAGCCAGTCTCCGACGGCGGCGCTGTCGCGGCCGTCGACGATGCCGAGGACCTGCCCGGTGGAGAGGTCGACCAGCGTCGTCATCCACGGCTCGAACCGTCTCCAGGCACCGTCGTCGGTGCGGAACCAGCGCACCGACCGGTAGCGGTGCTCATCGATGCCCAGCCGCCTCACGCGCGTCGCCTCGACATCAGTCAGGACCACAGCAGCAGCTGCCAGGGCGGCCTGGACCAGCCACCACGAGACGCCATGGGCCCGGGCGACTTCCGAGGCTGCCCGGCCGGAGGTGATCACAGCGGAGACGACCTGGTCCCGTAGCCGGGTCGTCGAGCGGGCGTATCGAGGGATCTGCACGGTGGCCTCCCAGAACGTGCCCCTGTCACAGCCCGGCTCGAGGCAGAACCAGCGCTGCTTGGCCCACATCACGACCGTCGCGCCGGCGACGGGAACGTCCCGGACCCGTTGTGATCGGCGCGAGTGAACCTTCGTCGCGAGCACCCCGCAGACCGGACAGCCCGGCGTGACGGTCGAGGTGATCACCACCCGCCGGTCCCCCTCGGGCAGGTCGATGGCCTCGATGACGCGGTAGTTGGGCAGGTTGAAGATCGTGCTCGCAGCATCGCGCTGCGAACCAGTATTCTCGTGCACAGGCTCGTGGTCCTCTGGGATGTGGATGTCTTGACAACACCCATCACAGCAGGGCCACGAGCCGTTCTACGCCAGCGACGCGACGCTCCCCATCACCACGAACCGGGAAGAGCCGTCAAGGCCCTCCACTGCCACTCTGCATGATTCTCCCCTCTTCCGGGCTGGTAACCTTCGCTAGCTACAAGTCCCGGGCGCTTCGTTGCGCTTAGGCGGACTGTACC
>NZ_JBQSWK010000104.1:0-1249 GCF_052377065.1 Brachybacterium sp. AOP42-C2-15 | reverse complement strand
CCACGCGACCTTCGAGTCGACCTACTACTACGTCCACACCTCTCCTGACTTCCTGGACGCCTACGCCACCATCGCTCGCGAGAGCCAGTCGCTGCTGCCGGAGGTTGGATTCGAATGAGACGCGACCCGAAAACCGGAGCCCCGGACTTCTGGGTCCTGGCCCGAGACTTCTTCCACGCCTACATGCCCACCGTTCGCGGGCTGTCGCCGAAGACGATCGAGGCTTACCGGATCAGCCTGGAGTGCTTACTGACCTTCCTTGCCGACCACGAGCACCTCGACCGCGCAGATATGACGTTCGACCACTTCGACCGGCCCCACCTGAAAGCGTGGCTGGCCTGGATGCGGGCGGACCGACAGTATGCGGCGAGGACCATCACGCTCCGGCTCAGCGCCATCAAAGCGTTCCTGGCCTACGCCGCGAGTGAGGACCTCACCCTCGTCGCGCTTCACCAGCAGGCGAAGACGCTCAAAGCCCCGACCGCGCCCCGAGCACCCATCGAATACCTCACCGACGACGAGCTGCGAGCCGTGCTCGCCGCCTTCACCGGCCAGACGGCGAAATCGCGCCGGAACCGGATGCTGCTCATCCTCCTTTATGACACCGCTGCCCGCGTCGGCGAGATCACCAACCTGACCCTGCAGGACCTATCCCTGACCGCGCCCGGACGCGTCACACTGACCGGAAAACGCCACAAGACCCGCATCGTGCCGCTCACCGAGAGAACGATCGAGCACCTGCGCGTCTACCTCGCTGAGTTCCACCCCGGCCCGGCCACGCCGCCCGCAACCAGGCCGGTGTTCTACAGCCTGCACCGCGGAGAACCGACCAGTATCTCCTCCGACACGGTCGCCGCGGTTCTGAAAAAGGCCGCCGCGATCGCGACCGCGGACTGTCCCTCGGTGCCGGAGCGCATCCACTGCCACATGCTTCGCAAGACCAAGGCCATGGACCTCTACACACAAGGCATTCCACTGCCGATCATCATGCGGCTGCTCGGCCACGAGAACGCCTCCACCACCTCGGCGTTCTACGCCTTCGCGACCCTGGACATGATGCGCGATGCCATTGACGCCGCCACTCCGATGACCAGCACTCCGGCTGCTGAAAGACTCACCGAGGACACGCTCAATGCCCTCTACAACCTCCGATAGCGCCGCATCGGTAAGCCGAGGAACCAGCAGCGACCCCCGCTCCAACCACGCCAGACACCGAGCTCCTCGGCTTAACACAAACCTCGGCATAATC
>NZ_JBQSWK010000103.1:0-1344 GCF_052377065.1 Brachybacterium sp. AOP42-C2-15 | reverse complement strand
TGATTCACCCCGGGGATGATGGAGGGACTGAAGCCACGGAAAGGACTTCACCCTCATGGCCGCACCACGTAAGTATCCCGACGAGCTCCGAGAGCGAGCGATCCGGATGGTCTTGGACCTCCTCGAGGAGGATCCCGGCTCCCAGCGGGGAGTGTTTCGCCGGGTCGGTGACCAGCTCGGCGTGAACCCCGAGACCCTGCGCGGCTGGGTCCGTCAGTCCCAGATCGATGCCGGCTCCCGCCCGGGCACCACCACCGACGATGCGCAGAAGCTCGTCGAGCTCGAGAAGGAAGTGCGCGAGCTTCGGCGCGCGAACGCGATCTTGAGGTCTGCGTCGGCTTTCTTCGCGGCGGAGCTCGACCGCCCCTCCAGGTGACCTGCTCGTTCATCGACGAGCACAAGGAAGAGTTCGGAGTCGAGCCGATCTGCACGACCCTGCGAGAAGCAGGCGTCCAGATCGCTCCGAGCACCTACTACGCTCGCCAGCAGCGCGAGCCGTCTGCCCGGGCACGCCGGGACGAGGTCCTCAAGGAGGAGATCGCGCAGGTTCACCACGACAACCTCCGCGTGTTCGGCGCGAGGAAGATGCACATCGTGCTCAACCGTGAAGAAGATCGCCTCGGGCGCGGGCACGTCGCGCGCTGCACGACCGAGCGCCTGATGCGCGACCTCGGTCTCCACGGGATCCGCCGGAAGAAGGCACCGAACACGACGAGATCCGCGCCGAGGGAGGATTGCCCGGCAGATCTGGTGGACCGCCATTTCAGCGCGTTCGCGCCGAACCAGCTGTGGGTCGCGGACATCACCTACGTCCACACGTTCTCCGGATGGGTCTACGTCGCGTTCGTGATCGACGTGTTCAACCGGGAGATCGTGGGCTGGCGAGCGTCTCGCTCGCTACATACCGAGCTCGCTCTAGATGCCTTGAACATGGCGATCTACCTGCGCAGACGCGAGGGGGCAGACCTCAGTGGGCTCGTGCATCACTCCGACCGAGGAGTCCAGTATCGGGCGATCCGCTACGGGCAGGTCCTGGCCGAGCAAGAAGCGGTCGCCTCGGTCGGCTCACGCGGCGATTCCTATGACAATGCGCTGGCCGAGGCCCTGAACTCGCTGTTCAAAGCCGAGGTCATCCGGAACCTCGGTCCTTGGAAGGGCATCGACGACGTCGAGATCGCGACCGCGGAATGGGTCCACTGGTTCAACACCTTCCGGCCCCATCTCTCGCTCGGCGGTCTCACACCGCAGGCCTTCCGCGACGCCTCCTCCACGACCGTTCCCGAACCGCTCCCCGAGACCCTCAACGCCAGATAACCGACCCTCCACCAAAACCGGGGCTTGACA
>NZ_JBQSWK010000102.1:0-1402 GCF_052377065.1 Brachybacterium sp. AOP42-C2-15 | reverse complement strand
GAGGGTGTTTCATTAGCTGTGTAAGGGTCCGGTCTCGAACCGAGGTGTGACCTGCTGTCCCGCCTCTGAGAAGGACCGATGACATGACCGATACTGCAGATGCCCAGAACCCTCTTGCCGGGGTGCTCAGCGCCGACCAGGTCGATGCCCTCGTCAACGCCGCTGAAGACCTCGGAGAAGGCCGCCACGGGGTCGAGGAGCTCCTCTCGCGGATGACCCAGGCGGTGCTGGAGAGGGCGCTGGAGACCGAGATGAGCGATCACCTGGGCTACGAGGCCGGCGACCCTGCTGGCGCCGGCACGGGCAACTCCCGCAACGGCAAGACCACTAAGTCCGTCCAGACCCTCCAGGGACCGGTCCAGATCACTGTGCCGCGGGACCGCAACGGCTCGTTCGAACCGGTGATCGTGCCCAAGAGGTCCCGCCGGCTCGGGAGGGTCGAGGACATGATCCTGTCGCTGTATGCCCGCGGGATGACCACCCGCGATATCGGCTCCCACCTCGAGGAGATCTACGGCTCCAGGGTCTCCGCCGCCACGATCTCCCGGGTCACCGACGTCGTCGCCGACGAGGTCGCCCAGTGGCAGTCCCGGCCCCTGGAGACGGTCTATCCAATCGTCTATATCGACGCGATCTGGCTGAAGATCCGCGATGGCGGTGTCGTGGCGAACAAGGCCTGCCACGTCGCCGTGGGCGTGGATCTCGAGGGCCGCAAGCAGGTGCTGGGTCTATGGCTGGGCGTCAGCGAGGGCGCGAAGTTCTGGGCGAATGTCCTGACCGAGATCCGTAACCGCGGCACCAAGGACATCTTGATCCTGTGCTGCGACGGGCTGAGTGGGCTGCCGGCCGCTGTGAACAGCATCTACCCCGAGACCGTGGTCCAGACCTGTGTGGTCCACCTGCTGCGCTCGGCGATGAAATACGCCTCCTACACCGACCGCAAGACGATGGCCAAGGACATGCGCCCGATCTACACCGCCGCGACCGTGGAGGCCGCACAGCTGGCGCTGGAGGCCTTCGCCGAGATATGGCAGACCAAGGCGCCGGGAGCCGTGCTGGCCTGGCGGAACGCGTGGGAAGACTTCATCCCATTCCTCGCGTTCACTCCCGAGATCCGCAAGGTCATCTACACCACGAACCAGATCGAATCGATCAACTACCAGCTACGGAAGATCACCAAGACCCGCGGCTCGTTCCCCTCGGACGAGGCAGCGATCAAGCTGGTCTACCTGGGCATCCGGAACATCGAAACCCGCCGCGGCGGAGAGCTCGGCACCGGCACCCAGGGATGGCACCAAGCGCTGAACGCTTTCGCCGTCCAGTTCCCCAACCGACTCCCCCTCTGACCACCCGGCAGAAGGACTGATCGACCGGCCCCTTACACAGAAAACTTGACACCTCC
>NZ_JBQSWK010000101.1:0-1402 GCF_052377065.1 Brachybacterium sp. AOP42-C2-15 | reverse complement strand
GGAGGTGTCAAGTTTTCTGTGTAAGGGGCCGGTCGAACAGCCTCTCTGCCGGGTGGTCAGAGCGGAAGTCGGTTGGGGAACTGAACGGCGAAAGCATTGAGGGCTTGATGCCATCCCTGAGTGCCGGTTCCGAGCTGGCCACCGCGGCGGGTCTCGATGTTCCGGATCCCCAGATAGACCAGCTTCATCGCCGCCTCGTCCGACGGGAATGAGCCCCTCGTCTTGGTGATCTTCCGGAGCTGGTAGTTGATCGACTCGATCTGGTTGGTCGTGTAGATGACCTTCCGAATCTCGGGGGTGAACGCCAGGAACGGGATGAAGTCCTCCCACGCGTTCCGCCACGCCAGCACCGCCCCCGGCGCCTTGCTGCCCCAGGCCTCGGCAAAGGCCTCCAGGGCCAGCTCAGCGGCCGCCACGGTGGCCGCGGTGTAGATCGGGCGCATGTCCTTGGCCATGGTCTTGCGGTCCGTGTAGGAGGCGTACTTCATCGCCGAGCGCAGCAGGTGGACCACGCAGGTCTGGACCACGGTCTCGGGGTAGATGCTGTTAACCGCGGCCGGCAGCCCGGTCAGCCCATCGCAGCACAGGATCAGGATGTCCTTGGTGCCACGGTTGCGAATCTCGGTGAGGACGTTGGCCCAGAACTTCGCGCCCTCGGTGGCCCCCAGCCATAGGCCCAGGACCTGCTTGCGGCCCTCCATATCGACGCCTACGGCGACGTGGCAGGCCTTGTTGGTCACGACTCCGCCGTCGCGGATCTTGAGCCAGATCGCATCGATGTAGACGATCGGGTAGACCGACTCCAGGGGCCGGGACTGCCACTGGGCGACCTCGTCGGTGACGACGTCCGTGACCCTGGAGATCGTCGCGGCGGAGACCTTCGAGCCGTAGATCTCCTCGAGATGGGAGCCAATGTCGCGGGTGGTCATCCCGCGGGCATACAGCGACAGGACCATGTCCTCGACCCTGCCCAGTCGGCGGGTCCGCTTGGGCACGATCACGGGCTCGAACGAGCCGTTGCGGTCCCTGGGGACGGTGAGCTGCACTGGGCCCTGGAGGGTATGGATGGACTTGGTGGTCTTGCCGTTACGGGAGTTGCCCGTTCCGGCGCCGGCAGGGTCGCCGGACTCGTAGCCGAGGTGGTCGCTCATCTCGGTCTCCAGGGCCCGCTCCAGCACGGCCTGGGTCATCCGGGACAGCAGCTCCTCGACCCCGTGGCGGCCCTCTCCGAGGTCTTCGGCGGCGTTGACGAGGGCGTCGACCTGGTCGGCGCTCAGCACGCCCGCAAGAGGGTTCTGGGCATCAGCAATCTCGGTCATGTCATCGGTCCTTTTCAGAGGCGAGCCCGCAGGTCACACCTCGGTTAGAGACCGGACCCTTACACAGCTAATGAAACACCCTC
>NZ_JBQSWK010000100.1:0-1413 GCF_052377065.1 Brachybacterium sp. AOP42-C2-15 | reverse complement strand
AGTTGAGTCCCGCATAGTGGTGTAGCGCGGTGGCCCCCGTGATCGTCCCCGACGAGAACGCGGCCACCGTGTGATCCTTCGAGAAAGCTCTCTACTTCTCACTCGAACGGAGTCATCACGATGACCGCTCCTCACATTGTCGACCCTCACGGCCTCCTCGGTGAAGCCCTGACCGAAGCGTCCCCGGATCTGATGCGCAGCATGCTGCAAAGGATCATCAACGACCTGCTGTCCGCGGACGCTGATGCGGTCGCCGGCGCCGAGTACGGCCGTCCCAGCACCGACCGGGCTGCCCAGCGCAACGGCTACCGCCACCGCGACCTCGACACCCGGGTGGGCACGATCGACGTGGCCGTGCCCAAGCTCCGCACCGGCACCTACTTCCCCGAGTGGCTGCTCGAGCGGCGCAAGCGCGCAGAATCCGCGCTGATCACGGTCGTGGCGGACTGCTACCTCGCCGGGGTCTCCACCCGCCGCATGGACAAGCTCGTCAAGACCCTCGGCATCAACTCCCTCTCGAAATCACAGGTCAGCCGCATGGCAGCCGATCTCGACGAGCACGTCGAGCAGTTCCGCCACCGCCCCCTGGACGAGGCCGGCCCCTTCACGTTCGTCTCCGCCGACGCGCTGACGATGAAGGTCCGCGAGGGCGGACGGGTCATCAACGCCGTCGTCCTGCTGGCCACCGGCGTCAACGGCGACGGCCACCGCGAGGTCCTGGGCATGCGCGTCGCCACCAGCGAGACCGGCGCGGCGTGGAGCAGCTTCTTCGCCGACCTGGTCGCCCGCGGCCTGGGCGGAGTCCGCCTGGTCACCTCCGACGCCCACGCCGGGCTCGTGGAAGCGATCGCCGCGCACCTGCCCGGCGCGTCCTGGCAACGCTGCCGCACCCACTACGCCGCGAACCTGATGAGCATCTGCCCCAAAGGCATGTGGCCGGCCGTGAAGGCGATGCTGCACAGCGTCTACGACCAGCCCGACGCCGCAGCCGTGAACGCCCAGTTCGAGCGGCTGCTGGACTACGTCGGCGAGAAGCTCCCGGCCGTCGCCGAACACCTCGACGCCGCCCGCGCCGACGTCCTGGCCTTCACCGCGTTCCCCAAGGACGTGTGGGTCCAGATCTGGTCCAACAACCCCACCGAACGCCTGAACCGCGAGATCCGCCGCCGCACCGACTCCGTCGGGATCTTTCCCACCCGCGACGCCATTGTCCGCCTCGTCGGCGCGGTCCTGGCCGAACAGACCGATGAATGGGCCGAAGGCCGTCGCTACCTCGGACTCGATGTCCTCGCCCGCTGCCGCCTCAGCATCGTCCCCGACCCCGGAAGCGAGGAGGTCACCACCAACTCCCTGCCAGCCCTCACCGCCTGACACTCAGCGAAGGATCGCTACACCACTTCCCGGGACTTGACC
>NZ_JBQSWK010000099.1:0-1454 GCF_052377065.1 Brachybacterium sp. AOP42-C2-15 | reverse complement strand
AGGATGGCAAGGACCCCTACGTCATCCACCACCCGGACGGGAAGTTGCTCCACGCCGCTGGGCTCACCGCAGCCCGGAAAGCCGATGGCGGCGAGAGCTGGGACATCACGTTCACGATCGTCACGCGGGAAGCCCGTGACGCCGGCGGCGAGGTCCACGACCGGATGCCCGTGTTCCTGACGGACGAGGCCGTGAGGGAGTGGCTGACCAGTGGCAAGCTTGCGGCGGAGCAGAAGGACCCGTTACTCGCGATGATCGACGACGTGTCGGCGACCGTGGCCGGCGAGCTTGAGACCTACGCGGTGGACCGCCAGGTCAACAACGTCCGCACCCTCGACCGCACAGACCCGACTCTCATCGAGCCAACGGCTTAGCGACTACGTCCAACGTGATTTACCTGATATGAATCTGTGGGGTGGCCCGCCCTGCCGAGACCGATTGCGCAGGAGCGCCACTGGGCGCCACTCTGCAGCTTCTCTTGCAAAACACATTTCGGTTTACAGCTCGAACGAATTGAGGGCAAACGTTGCTAGTGGGAAGAAATAAGGTTGCCATTCCAGTCAAATCTACATCGGCAGGCTTCTGGGGCCGTCCCTGGGTGGCCAGATTGGGAGTCTCCGCTTCGTTGTTAATGGCGGCGGCGTTCTTTATTGGTGCCTTTGTTAATCCGCCATGGATGCTCAGTGCGGCGCCCTCGTTCAGCGCAAGTGCAAAAACGTCTATAGCGCTCACCTTCCTTGCGGTCGCGATCTCTATAGCCATATATGGACGTCAGGGCCTCGAATCAAGGGAGTCGGAGGCGCGGCTTAGTGTCCTGATTAAGAAAGGTCGCGGTTCGGTTGAAGCGAGAAACCAAGCTTACATAGCAAAAGGGCTAACACGGAAGGCAGGCACGTCTCTCGATGCATATTTGGACAATGTTCATCTCTGGCTGTCTGAAAGCCATGACGTCTCACCTACGGTGCTCTGGGTAGACGACGATCAGATACGCATCTTGTGGGAAAGGCGGGCTTTAGAGCGAGTTGGCATCGAGGTGATCTGGGTTCCAGATTCACAGTCCGCATTTCAGATGCTCCAGGAGGTCAGTGTTGATCTCGTTGTCTCAGACATGAGTCGTAGTGACGAAAAACGAGCGGGGCTCACGCTACTCGAGGCAATTCGAGATTCGACCGGGGAGAAGTGGCGAGGGGTGCCATTTCTGGTCTACTCCAGTAGTGCGACAACCGAGCAGAAGCGGAACGTTTTCAAACGGCTCGGCGATGGCCAAATGTGCGATCCCGACGAATTGCTCATGGGGGTATTTGACATACTCTTGAGACCTAAGGGAAAGTTTCGTCGCGGTGTGTCCCGACGTGTGCGGAGTGTCTTTGGCGGCACGGAGTAGGATTCCCGATTATTGAACGTCGGATTCGCCTTAGGGGGCGTGACCCTCTATATCGGGTCGGGCTGTTGCG
>NZ_JBQSWK010000098.1:0-1458 GCF_052377065.1 Brachybacterium sp. AOP42-C2-15 | reverse complement strand
CGGCTCATCCGAATCCAGGGTGTAGTCGGGGTCTGAACCCGCCGGTCTCGAGCAGGGATCTGGCGATGTAGTTGGTCAGGTTGCGGAACCCCAGCGCCGAGCCGCGCAGGTGCTCGAGCCTGCCGTTGATCGCCTCGGTGGGCCCGTTGGAGGTGCTGGGCCGGTCGAAGTAGGCCAGGACGTCGGCGGCGCGCTTCTTCAGCGTCCTGCCGAGCTTGGTGATCTCGACCAGGGCCTTGGGGACGCCGGTGCTGATCGAGTCGATGAGCCGGGCCATCAGCTCGCGGCCGTGGCGCCGGTTCTCGTGGCGGTAGGCGGCGATCATGCGCTGGTAGACGCTCCAGGTGACCTCGACCTCGACGTGGGCGTCGTCGGCGAACAGGGTGTCCAGTCGGTCCTTCTGCTTGTCGTTGAGCAGGTCGGCGCCGGTGGACAGGGTCCGGCGGGCGGCATAGAGCGGGTCGCCCTTGCGGCCGCGGTGCCCACAGATGGCCTGCTGAACTCGCCGTCGGCACTCATCGAGCGCCTCGCCAGCGAGGCGCGTGACGTGGAAGGGATCTAGCACGGTCACCACGTCGGGCAGTTCCTCGACGGCGGCGGTCTTGAACCCGGTGAAGCCGTCCATCGCGACCACCTCCACGCCGTCGCGCCACTCCTGCGGGCGGTCGGCCAGCCAGGTCTTGAACGCCTGCTTGGAGCGTCCTTCGACCATGTCCAGCAGCCGTGCCGGGCCGGTGCCATCTCGCACTGGGGTGAGGTCGATGATCACGGTGACGTACCTGTCGCCGCGACGGGTGTGCCTCCACACGTGCTCATCGACCCCGACGACCTTCACCCCCTCGAAGCGGTGCTCCTCGTCGATCAGCACCCGCTTGCCCTCGGCCATAACGGCGTCGTTGGCGGTGTCCCAGGCCACCCCGAGCCCCTCGGCGACCCGAGCCACGGTCAGGTGCTGGACCACGATCCCTTCCAGCGCCCACCGCAGAGCGCGCCGAGACAACTTGGCCCGGGGCTCGGCCGCGGCGGTGGTGTCCTGGCGCCACACATACCCGCAGCCGCTGCAGCGGTAACGGCGCACGACGACCTCCAGCGTCGTGGGCCGCCAGCCCAGTGGTTCGTGGGCAAGCCGTCGGACCACGGTGTCACGTGGTCTCCCTTCGCAGCCGCAGCGCCGGCACCACTGGTCGGGCTCGACCACCTGACAGGCCAATACGGCACGATCCGGCTCGAGTCGCTGCCCGGTGACAACGAGGCCGAGTTCGTCGAGGCGGCAGAAGGCAGTCAGGTCGGGGCTGGCGAACGCATCAGCGCGCCCGCCGACGGTAGCGTCGTGCACGTCGAGGTCTTTCGGGCTGAGTGTGTAGGAGCTCTCATCCTCGGGAGACCTCGACCCTCACCCCGACACCGACGCGCCGGCCCGCCGCGCGACGTGCGCTACACCCTCATCTGGGAAGAGCC
>NZ_JBQSWK010000097.1:0-1569 GCF_052377065.1 Brachybacterium sp. AOP42-C2-15 | reverse complement strand
CGGAATTTGTCAAGGTGAATGAGGCCAGTGGGAGTCAGGCGGCGGTCTGGTAGGCCTGCTGGTCGTCGTGGTTGGCGGGCTTGTTGATCCAGGCTGCGTCGGGCAGCGTGAGGATCTTCGGGACGGCAGTTGGGGTGCTGAACCGTTCGGGGTGGGCGTTCCGGGCGGTGTTGAGGACGTCGGCGCGGTCGGCGGCCTTCGCGGCGGCGAGGCCGTAGTGAACCTCCGCCGGCGTGTGCAGGCCCAGACCGCCGTGGTGGTGCTCGTGGTTGTAGCGGTCGCGGAACGCGTCCATGAACGCCCTGGCATCGCTGAGAGAGCCGAATCGGTCGGGGAAGACCGGGGCGTACTTCAGCGTCTTGAACCAGGCCTCGGAGTAGGGGTTGTCGTTGGAGACCTTCGGGCGCGAGTGCGAGCGGGTGACCTCCAGATCGGCGAGCAGCGTCGCGACGGTCTTCGAGGTCATCGAGGTGCCGCGGTCGGCGTGGACCACCTCGGGGATGCCGTGGATGGCGAACACCTCGCGCATCATCTCCTCGGCCAGGGGCCCGGACTCGCGGGCGTGGACGTGGACGCCGACGAGGTAGCGGGAGTAGATATCGATCATCACGTAGGCGTCGTAGTAGACGCCCCGGACCGGGCCAGGCAGCTTGGTGATGTCCCAGGAATAGACCTGCCCAGGTGCCGTGGCGACCAGCTCGGGGATCGCCCTCGCCGGATGCCTGGCCTGCCTGCGACGCTCTGTGACCAGGGTGTTCTCCCGCAGTACCCGATACATCGTGGAGACCGAGCACAGGTAGATCCCACGGTCCAGCAACTCGGCGAAGATCTGTATCGGGGTGGCATCGACGAACTCGTCGCTGGTCAGCACCGCAAGCACCCTCGCCCGTTCGGTGCGCGAGAGCCGGTTGGCCGGCACCACCTCCCGCGGCACGGGTGGCCCCGGGCGCTGCTGCCGGCGACTGGCTGTCGCCCGCGAGATGCCGGTCAAGACCGACGCGGCCCGGGTGGGTGTCCCCTGGACGGTGAGGTCGGTGTAGGCGTTCATCAGCGCTTGTTGCGCTTGGTCTCGGTATCCGCGCTCTCGGAGATGTCCTCCAAGAGCGCGCGTGCTTTTCCCATGATCTCCAGCGCGGTCTCGGTGCGATCCAGGCGCTGCTGGGTCGTCTCCAGCTCGCGCCGCAACCGGGCGATCTCGGCCTGCTCCTTGCTGGGCCGGCCGATCGCCTGCCCGGGCTGTTTGCCCTGCAGCACGCCGGCATCGCGCAGCCGCCGCCACTCGGTGATCAACGAGGAATACAGGCCCTCGCGGCGCAGGTAGGCACCGCCTTGCTGCTGCTCGCAGGCCTCCTCGTAGGCGGCCAGGTGGGCGAGCTTCTGCTCGGGCGTGAACCGGCGACGGCGCGGACCATCGGCGCGGGGATGCGAACTGCTCATGGACCCATCATCGCGGGTCGACGACGGCAGCGTGGAGAGAGTCGAGATGCTCATCGGGGTCGTTCCTGATCTCGCCCTGCGAAGGCGGACTTGCTATGAACCACTGGTCTCAACTCACCCTGACACGCAGGG
>NZ_JBQSWK010000096.1:0-1589 GCF_052377065.1 Brachybacterium sp. AOP42-C2-15 | reverse complement strand
TGTTTACATCGCGTACTCCGCCGTCGTTGCACCGGTGTCATCGGCCAGGCACTCCCGCACGTTCGCCGGCTTCACGACCGCGAGCTCAGCGACCGCCGCCTCATCTCGTCCGTCCCCGTCCGGATCCTGGTCCGGCGCCAGCAGGTCCGTTCCCGTCACCATCGTCATGGTCATCCCCTTCCGCTGCGGCGGGGCCTCCCCCGCCTCCGCCCCGCGGGGACCTCCCGCCGGGCACGGCAACCGAGTGGTTTGCCGTGCCACGAGAGTGGACCCGATCAGCGGGCTGCGATTGGGACGTGGAAGGGCTGTGGACACCACGGACGGATTCCACCTCCACGCGTGCGCACCTCTCCCATGCACACGAACGGCCTGTGACGCATCAGTGCGCCACAGGCCGCGTCGAGCTCGGCTGTCAGGTCAAGATGAGTCTGGTTCTCAAGCCGGGCTGAGTCGCTCGCGGATCGCGTCGAGGTCACCGCGGAGGAACAGGTCTGCAAGCACGCGGACCGTCTCGCGATCAGGCGCCTGCGACGACTCGAACTCGCCACCCTCCTCGACGTTCTCGAAGGTGATGGCATCCGGGTTGACGTTGAGGTTCCACTCATCGGAATCCGTCATGAAGACATCGCGCCAGTCCTCATCGCGGCCCACCTGCGCGACCGAGTCGTAGAGCTCCATGAATCCCTCGAGCGATGCCTCGGCCGGGGTTTCCTGCCCGTACCGGTCGTACATCGTGATCGTTCGTGCCATCGTGTGCGTCTCCTCTACAAGTCCGGACAGGTCCGCAGTGGAACCGACCGCCCCACCGGCACCACAGTATCGATCCAGGCGCTCCGCGTGTTCCGCACTCAGAATCTCCAGAAGTCGACGACCCCGGATATCACGTCCCTCATGTGAAGGGCTCTGAGTCCGAGTCCCCGACGTCTAGCGCCCCCGACGCCAGAATCCCCCGCCCTCAGACTCCCCCGAACGCGGGCCCCAGACCGCTCACCAGTGTCAGGAGCACCGGGACGACGCCCAGCAGGACGAACGCCGGCAGCACGCACACGCCCAGCGGCAGCACGAGCATGACGCCCAGCCGCGCAGCTGCGATCTGTCGTCTGCGGTGCTCGCCGCGCCGCAGCTCGTCCGCGTGCGACTGCAGCAGCGGTGCCAGCGCGACTCCCGTCCGCGCGGAGAACCGAATGACCGCCACCACCGAGGCCAGAGCTCGTGCCGCAGGACTCTCACCTGCGACGCCATCACCGGCCGCACCTCCCGTGGTCTCCTCCCACCGGAGGTCGTCGAGTCCCCACCGTGCCGCTCGGGCGATCTGGCCCAACCCGGACCTGTCGCCTGCGGCTCGCGGGACAGCGCTCGGACACCTTGGCGTATCGCATCCTCGATCCGTTCGAGGTGGCTGAGATGGAGCTGTACCCGGTCGAGCACCTCCGTAAGGAGCCCGTCAAGGAGAAGCGTGCACAGGTAGACGCGATCGAGTACTCGGCATACGTTCACGCGATCAGGGACTCGAAGTACAAGGCGATCCTCAACGAGAAGATTCCGCCGGTGTCGCCGCTCGTCGAATTGCCAGCGTCTCATCGCTTTAC
>NZ_JBQSWK010000095.1:0-1611 GCF_052377065.1 Brachybacterium sp. AOP42-C2-15 | reverse complement strand
CCCCCGTTACCTTGTTCGTAGCCCCGGACCTCTCCGGGATCGGGGTTGCTGGCCTGTCGGGCCCGGCATGACTATTGCCCCCAGTCGTTCATGATCCGGGGGGTGTTGTCACCGGGTCCCGGTAGGCGTCAGAGGATCGCTGATAGGGACCAGACCAAGTCGCGCGAGGTCATGCCGGCAGGTCGGGCGTAACGTGGATGCCGAGCTCTGGGGCCGCAGGACAAGCCAGCTTCGTTCCTGCCCGCACCAGCCTTGGAGGACCTCATGATCTCCGAACACGACAGTGTTGACGTGTTCATCGGTATCGACGTCGGAAAGTCCGACCATCACGCCGTCGCGATCGACCGCAATGGCAAGAAACTCCTGGACCAGCCTCTCCCGCAGGACGAGGCGAAACTCCGGACCTTGATCAGCAAAGCTGCTGGCCACGGAACGGTCCTCGTCGTCGTGGACCAGCCCGCGACCATCGGCGCTCTGCCCCTGGCCGTCGCTCAGGACATGGGCGTTCTGATCGGCTATCTGCCCGGCCTCGCGATGCGTCGCATTGCCGATCTCCACCCCGGCGAAGCGAAAACTGATGCCCGTGACGCGGCGATCATCGCCGAAGCCGCCCGCACGATGCCTCAGACGCTGCGCTCGATCGCTCTGGCTGATGAGCAGGCCGCTCAGCTGAGCATGCTCTGCGGCTTCGATGATGACCTCGCCGGGCAGGTCACCGCGGCCTCAAACCGGATCCGCGGGCTGCTCACCCAGATCCATCCCGCTCTCGAGCGCGTCATCGGCAGACACCTTGACCATCCCGTCATGGCGGCCCTGCTGGAGAAATACCCCGGCCCGGCCGCTCTGAAAAAGGCTGGTCAGACCCGGGTCGCGACGTTCATGCGGAAGTATGCGCCTCGTGGCGGGAACCCCTGGGCCGCCGAGATCTTCGAGGCCTTAAGCGAGCAGACCGTGGTCGTGGCCGGCACCGACGCGGCCGGGGTCGTGCTGCGCCAGCTCGCGATCCAACTCGCCCAGCTCCGCACCGCCCGCGGTGAGGTCTTCGAACAGGTCGAGGCACTGGTGGCAGACCACCCTCTTCACGACCTCCTGACGTCCATGCCAGCGGTCGGCGTCAGGACAGCTGCCAGGATCATCACCGAGGTGACCGGCAAGCAGTTCGAGACCGCAGGACACCTTGCCTCCTACGCCGGGCTCACTCCCGTGACCTGGCGTTCCGGCACCTCCATCCGTGGAGACCACCCCTCCAGGCGAGGCAACAAGGTCCTCAAACGCGCCCTGTTCCTCTCCGCGTTCGCCGCGCTGAGAGATCCGGTTTCCCGCGCCTACTACGACCGGAAACGAGCAGAGAAGAAGCGACACAACCAAGCCCTCATCGCCCTCGCCAGACGCCGCTGCGACGTGCTCTTCGCGATGCTCCGCGACGGCACGTTCTACTCCCCACCGGCCATCCAGAAGACACCCACCGCGGCAGCCGCCTGACACCAACGAACGCCCTAAGATCCCGGCAACAGCACCATCCCGCCGGCAGCTCCAACGCGCCCCTCAGCCCCCTCAGATCCCGAGAGAACTTCGCGCTTCCCCTTGACGAAGAACATAGGGACACCCCCC
>NZ_JBQSWK010000094.1:0-1616 GCF_052377065.1 Brachybacterium sp. AOP42-C2-15 | reverse complement strand
GGTCTGGAAGGTCTTCCCGGCTGGCAGGCCGGCGCTCTTGCGGCGCATCGCCTTGGTGGCCGCGTCCCGCCCCCGGACCTCTTCAGCCAGAAGGACGCGGAGGACCTCGGTGGGGTCCCATCGCTGCGCTTTCGCGGTGGCCAGCACGTCCGGGGCGGCAGCACGGAGGTAGGGCATGCGCATGCGCTTCAGGACCGTGGTCAGGTCCTCGGGCAGCGGCGGGGCAGTCATCGTCGTGGTGACGGTCATCGGGTGGTCTCCATGCTCGTGGTGGTGGTGAATCCGGCCCAGCTGGTGGTGCCGGGCTGGGCGGAGTGGGTCTCATCAGCGATGACCAGGTCTGCGACCGCGGCACCGCTTAAGTGGTGGTCGACGATGGTGGCCAGGTCACCCTCGGCGAAGCGTCCGGCGGTCGCGGCGATCCCGAGTCCGGCATCAACCTGATCGGTGCCGACCAGGGCGGCCAGCTCGAGCGCGGCGGTCATCTTCGCCCGGATCCGCACTGTCCCGGCGGCAGAGGCCTCGATCAGCCAGGCCCTCGCCCCATCTCCCAGGGCGAGGAAGTCCCGCTCGGCGCTGGTGCGGGCCCGGGGCCGCGGAACGCGGGGAGCGCCGGTCGGGTCCTGGGGATGGTCGGGATAGTGGGCCAGGTCGATCCGGGGAGTGCCCGGGGTGGAGAGGCGATGGCGGGCGACCTCGACCAGCCCGCGTCGGTCCCCGGCCCAGTCCGGGAGGGTGGGTAGGGCGTCGAGGTCGGCGATGATCACCAGCTCCATCCCCGCGGCGCGGACCCAGACCTCGGCCCCGACCAGGCCCGGCGGCGTGGAGTAGCGCACCGATCCGAACCGCACCGTCTGATCGGTGCCCACCGACCGGGTCTGGCCCAGCGCCATCGTGTGAGGAGCCGCCGGCAGCACGTGCAGGCGGGCACGTTCCTCGGCCAGGGCCTCGGCCGGGATCCGTGCGGACTCTCGATGCCTGCGGGCGTTGACCTTGTGGGTGAACGTCTCGCAGGCGGTCTCGAGCTCGGCGAACGAGGCGTAGTCGGCGCGGAGGTTCGCGTCGGTGGGCACCAGATCCGCCTTCGCGATCTTCACCGTCGCCTCGGTCCCGCCCTTGGACTCCGGATCGAAAGGGACGCAGGTATGGACCTGCATGCCGTAGTGCCGGCCGACCTCGACGATCTGCGGATGCCGCACCGGGACCCCGGCCACGTGATCGATGCTGACGGTCCTCGGGTTGTCGGTCAGGACATAGGTCGGGACCCCGCCCAGGCGGTGCAGCGTCGCATCCAGGCACGTGATCAGCGTGGGCAGGGTCTGGTCCCAGACCGGGATCACCACCCGGAACCTCGAGAAGGCCAGCCACGCGCAGAACAGCCACGTCCGCCGCGGCGTCCCGTCCGGGCCGGGCACCTTCGGACCCTCACCCCAGTCGAACTGCAGCCACAGCCCCGGCTCGGTGATCCACGGCCGGTAAGTGCGCCGGTGCCCGGCCCGCCACGCCGCCTTGGCTCGTGCGACCGCCCGCCGAGTAGTTCGCTCCGTCCCCGTGAACCCCTGCGCGACCAGCCGTTCATGGACCACGTCCGCGCGGACCTTGCCGCTACTGCGCTC
>NZ_JBQSWK010000093.1:0-1655 GCF_052377065.1 Brachybacterium sp. AOP42-C2-15 | reverse complement strand
CCTGACCTAACCCCGCAGGGAGATCAACTGACCGCCGACAGGGAGATGAACTGTCCGCGAACAGGGAGATCAAACGTCCGCCCACAGGGAGATCCCGATGTCCCTTGACACCGCATCTCCTTCGCCTTGCCAGAGAGCCCGGCGTTCGAGTGCCCAACAACCATGGCGTCATGCTATCCGTCTCCCTCCTGCTCATCGCAGTGCATCATCCGGAATTGGTGTCGGACGAGGATGCCACCAACGATGCGCAGATCGCGATCGAACAGATGGAGACGATCTTTGACCACGACGGCCTGAGCAACGAGAACACGGCTTCTTATCAAGGTCTGTACGTTCGGCTACTAAAAGATCTGTGTGAGCTCGCTGGCGTCTCGTCACGCCACGCTCACGCCGCGCAGAGCTTCCGGCAAAGATATGAGCTCGCCTCGATGGCGTACCAACGGCTCCTACTCCCAGATGGCCACGTACCACCGCTCGGAGATGGCGGCATGGGCATGGAGCCACGGCTCACCCCCGCACACGGAAAATTCCTAAGTCCGCCCAACGGACTATATATTCACAACACAAGTGATTCGTATATATCAGTAGTCTGTGGCGCCCGCTCTTCAGTCCACAAGCAAATGGATGACACTTCCATCATGATGTGGACCGCCGGACGTCTACTCGTCCTGGATGCGGGTGTGCAGAACTATGACGCAGCGAACATTCAGGCAGCTCGCATACGCACCCAGCCAGGACATTCAGGCCTCTTCTTCCCGAAGTTTGACGATCAACCGCTCAAGTTCTTCAACTCCGGCGGAGATAACGGTGGGCGACGAGTAGATGCAAGCATGACGATCAACCAAGACGGGCCCGAGGATCACATCCTATGCGAATACACATTAAACCAACATCGCGCATTACGTGAAATACATACCGCCTCTCCAAATGCGGCCACCATTACAGACCAGGCCTGGTCGCCCGATGGCGCCCCCGCCGTCGCACGATTCCTTCTCGACGGATCACTAAGACTTACGAGTGCCATCGGGCAGCTCGAGGGGTCCGACGGAGCCGTTTGGGTTCGCTTAAGTTTCTCCGCGTCCACCAAGTGCGAGATTACCTCTGGCCTTATCTCCTGGAGCTTGAGCGAGAGGCGCCAGTGCTGGGTAATCGAAATTCCTGTCCCAGCCGGAGGCCGACGGAATAAGATCATGATCGAGACTGGCTCGGAGGCTTCCCCCAATGCAGCCCCAGCGTGAGACCTACTTCAATGTCGCAAATACAGTGAGAGACGCTCTGTCTCCGGGGGACTATTTCAAGAACTCCCTCGCAGGTCTAGTGGTCCATGCACCTCTAGACTCAGAGCAGTCAGAAGCGCAGATCGACGTCAGGCAGATCCGACTCCCCCAGGAATTGGTTGAACCGCCGGAACATTGCGTGCAGATGATCGAACATCGGCGTGTAGTCCACAGACCGCTCCATGTCGTCCGTCGACATCTCTAGAGCGTCAGAAAGCGTGACCGCTGGAAGATGTAGGGCGTTCGTCGCCTCGATCGTCCGCGCGTCGTGCGCTACCCAGAGCGCCGGTCGACCAGCTAGCAAAGTTGCCATATTCGCATGAAGGCGCGTGCCCCAGGAGAATCCGACCTCGTCCTGAACACTCTGGATCCACTGCC
>NZ_JBQSWK010000092.1:0-1997 GCF_052377065.1 Brachybacterium sp. AOP42-C2-15 | reverse complement strand
GCATACGGTCCGTGACATCTGCGGCCAACAGCACTGAGCTGCTGAAATCTCCGACCAACTGTGGCACCTGGGCGTGTAAATCTGCACGGTCGAAAAGGGGCAGGTTGAGCAGGAACTGCGGATCGGTGGCCCACCCGCCAATGGCCTCGACAAAGGCGGTCGCCAATGCCATTGCCGGCGTCACGCCATGCTTTCGCGCGATATGTTCCAACCGTTCGCGTTCAACCGGGTTCAACCAGTGGTGCAGCCGCTGCACGCGCGTCGGCGTCCGCCCGGGTGTCTGCCTCAGACGCGGCAGGTCAGGAGCACCAGGCAGTGTGGGCAACCGTGCCTGCCACCAGTCGCGAGCCTCGGCATACTCCCGCGTGTGAGTCTCGGACTGTTCCGCCTGACGGCGGTCGGCAAGATACTGAGGGAAGCTGTACGTCAGGCTCGGCAGTACGGAGTCCGGGTCGTGATAGTAGGTAGCGAGATCGGCCATGAGGACCCTGAAGCTGGCTGCATCGGCGGCAATCATGTCGAGATTGACGTGCAATCGCGTTCTGCTCTCACTCACCAGCGACACCGCGACATCGAATACTTGTCCGGACGCGATATCGAGTTGTCGATGTGAGGCCTCGTGACGAACACGTTCCAACGCGGCAGCCTGCTCCGCGTCATCGAGGTCACGCAGATCATGAATGGTGAGGCCCGGCCACGCCGGCTGCGGGAGAATACGCTGCCGCCCGTCGTCGCCGATCGCGACTCGGAGCATCCCATGGCGTTCTAAGAGCAGCCGCACGGCTCTGTCGAGTCGGTCCGTATCGATGCAGGGGCCATCGAACTCGTTGTACAGATGCGTTGCCACACCTCCGAACTCCATGTCCGCGTCTCGTCCGGCCCAATATGCATGCTGCATGAGCGCCAGGTCGAACGGCTCGCCAGGACTCACCGGTGGTGCCGGGTCCACAGCCTCGGGCTCGGCGCGCGGGGCATCGAGCAACTGCCGCCAGGCGCCGAAAGTCGGGCGCTCCGCGAGCTGCTCAAAGGTGGCCGATACTCCCAGTCGGCGTGCCTGGTTGATGACGGACATCATCCCGAGCGAGTCGAGGCCGAGCTTCAACGGCTCGGCATCGTCGCTGAGAGCTCTGACATCGCAGCCGAGCCGCGCGGCAATCAAGTCCGCGATGATGTCCGACGGACGCGCGTCGGCCTCAGACGATGACCCTAACGGGACAGCTCGATCAACGTTGGACGACATGGATCTCCTTGAAGTGTATGGGTGCTCAGGGCAGGCTGGTTGTGGCATAGAGCGGATACCGGTTGGCCAGTGCGGAGACGCGGCTCGCGAGGCTGGGACCGTTCTCCGCTCGGGTTAGGGCGTCGGCCAGGATCTCGGCGACCTCGGCGAAGGCGGAGTCGTCGAAACCGCGAGTCGCAAGGGCCGAAGTGGCCAGCCGAAGCCCAGAAGGTCGACGGGATGTGCGCGTCTCGTTCGGAACCGTATTGCGATTGACTGTCACGCCAATACTCTCCAGATACTGTTCTGCGTCTGCACCGTCGGTGAACTGGCCTTGTTCTATTGCTTCGGACAAATCAAGCAACACGAGATGACAGTCAGTGCCACCGGTCACCACCTGGATCCCCGATGATCTGATGTCGGGCTGACAGAGCCGCTCGGCGATGATCTTCGCGCCTTGAAGTGTTCGCCGTTGGCGCTCGACAAACCCAGGTCGGCCGGCGAGATGGAAGGTGGCAGCCTTGGCGGCGATGCTCTGATTGAGCGCTCCGCCTTGGTGCCCGGGGAAAACAGCCGCGTCGATTCGGTCGGCCAGTGAGCCCCGGCAGAGGACCAGCCCACCGCGCGCACCTCCGAGAGTCTTGTGGGTCGTGCTGGTGACGACATCGGCATACGGCACCGGCGAGGGGTACACACCGGCTGCGATCAGGCCAGCAAGGTGTGCCATATCCGCGACGAGAAAGGCGCCGACCTCGTCGGCGGTATGTCGGAACCCGGC
>NZ_JBQSWK010000091.1:0-2074 GCF_052377065.1 Brachybacterium sp. AOP42-C2-15 | reverse complement strand
CTGCACCGGCAGGGAATCACGATCAGCGAGATCGCCCGACGCACCGGCCATGACCGCAAGACCATCCGTTCCTACCTCCGCGGCGACCGCGAGCCCGGAGTCCGTAAACCCGCCGTCCCGGACGCATTCGGGCCCTTCACCGACTACGTCACCGCCAGACTGATCGAGGACCCCCACCTCTGGGCCGTGACGCTGCTGGACGAGCTGCGGCCGCTGGGGTTCGAGGGCTCTTACCAGTCCCTGACCCGTCAGATCCGTGACCGGTCGTTGCGGCCGGCCTGCCAGGCCTGCGCCCACGTCACCAAGCGTCCGAACGCGGTGATCGAGCATCCGCCCGGGGAGGAGACTCAGTTCGACTGGCTCGAGCTGCCCGACGCACCCGAGCACTGGTCCTACCCCACGAAGCGAGCGTTCCTGCTGGTCGGCTCGCTCGCCCACTCCTGCGTCTGGCGGGCCGCTATCGCACCCTCGATGGACCTGCCCCACCTGCTGGCCGCGATGACGACCGTGCTTTCCCTCCTCGGAGGGCTGACCAGGGTGTGGCGGTTCGATCGGATGCGGACCGTGCTGGACCCCGCCACCGGCGACCTGACCGCGATGTTCTCCGCGTTCGCGAAGCACCACGGAGTCCAGGCCGTCGCCTGCCGACCCCGCTCAGGCAACCGCAAGGGCGTGGTCGAGAAGAACAACCACACCGCCGCCCAACGCTGGTGGCGAACCCTGCCCGACGAGATCACGGCCGAGCAGGCCCAGGTCTCCCTCGAAACGTTCGCGGCCCGGCAGGACGGCCGCCGCCGCGAGAGCCCGACCGGAACCACGACCGCCGCCCAGATGCGTGCTCAAGAGCGGCTCCGGCCCCTGCCGCCGATGGCGTTCCCGGTGGTGGTGACCGAGCAGCGGACCGTCTCGCGGCAAGCGTTGATCCACTGGCGCGGCAACCGCTACTCCGTCCCGCCCGAGCTGGCGATGGCCACGGTGAATGTTCACCAGCCCCTCGGCGCGGACCACATCGAGATCGCCACCACCTCCGGCGCCATGCTCGCCCGCCACCAGCTGGCCGAGGCCGGCCTCGGGATCACCCAGCGCACCGACCAGCACGTCACCGCGCTCGAGTCGATCGCTCTGGCCTCCGCCCCACCGGGCCGGCCTCACCGCCGCAAGGAACGCATCCCACCCGGGGCTGCGTCCCTGGCCGCGGCACAGGCCCTGACCGGGTCGCCCGCACCGACTGCGACCGTGATCGACCTGGCCGCCTACGAGCAGGCCGCGAAGAACAGGAACACCCTGACATGACCACCACACCCACTACCGCGAGCGTCTATCAGCAGCTTCGCGGCCACCTGAACGAGCTGAAGCTGGCCGACGCCGCCGAGGCTCTCCCCGGCATCCTTGACCAGGCACAGGCAGAGGACTGGACCCTCACAGGCGCCCTGGAGCGCCTGCTGGCCATCGAGGTCTCCGCCACCGAGAAACGGCGCCTCGCGGGCCGGTTCCGGTTCGCGAACCTTCCCACCGGCGCCACTTTGGAGAACTTCGACCATGACGCCGCTTCCGGCATCGACCCCAGCCTGCTCACGGAGTTGGGGACCTGCCGGTTCCTGGAGAACGCGACGAACGTGCTGCTCATCGGCCCGCCCGGAGTGGGTAAGACCCACATCGCCACCGGCCTCGGCCACGCCGCGGTCAATGCTGGCTATCGGGTCTACTTCACCTCCGCCGCTGACCTCGCCGCCCGCTGCCACCGCGCCGTGATCGAGGGCAAATGGTCCACGATGATGCGGTTCTTCGCCGGCCCCACCCTGCTGATCATCGACGAGCTCGGCTACCTGCCGCTGCCCGCCGAAGCAGCATCAGCACTGTTCCAAGTCATCAACCAGCGCTACCTGAAGACCTCGATCGTGATCACCACGAACAGACCCGTCGGCGCCTGGGGCGAGATCCTCGGCGACACCACCGTCGCCGCCGCCATGCTCGACAGGCTCCTCCACCGCTCCGTCGTGGTCACCCTCGACGGCGCGTCCTACCGACTCCGCAACCACCACGCCGCCGCCGAAGAAGTCCGCCGCGCCACGAC
>NZ_JBQSWK010000090.1:0-2208 GCF_052377065.1 Brachybacterium sp. AOP42-C2-15 | reverse complement strand
GATTTCGCCGGTGTGCCGGCCGTCGCGGGTCAGCTGACGGCGTGAGGCGATGACCCGTTCTCGGACCGGGCGCGGCCCTCGCCGCCACGCGATTCTATGGCCTGCCCAGCCTCTGACCGATGTCTCGACTCATCCGTCCCGGTGGACCTAGGGAGTCGAGCCCTAGGTCCACCCGAGATGGATAAGACATCGCTCAGGCTCTCACGGCGTCGCGCTACCTTGGGGACTTAGGCCCAGTCCTTGTGCGGCGACGTGCCGCCGATACCGGCGTTGAACGTATTCGTCGGATCGAGCTCCTTGAAGTGCTCTTCCATGGACTCCGGCAGCTTGTAGATGCGACCGTAGTTGTGCTCGGCGGGCAGCTTCGCGCCGCGCTCCTCCAGCAGGTGCTGGATGCGGTCGTGCAGCGCCTCGGGATCCACGCCCTGCTTGGCGACATAGTCCTGGTGCATCACATGGCAGAAGAAGTGCCCGTAATACGCCTTGACCTCAAGCTGGTCGTCGATCTCCTCCGGCAGCACCTCGAGCCAGTTCCAATCGTCGCGACGCAGGGCCACATCGATGGGGATGAGCCCTGCGATGTGCCGGCGCTTCAACGCGGCGTAGCGAGTGGCGGCACTGGCCGCGCCGAACCGGTTGAGCGACGCGCTCTTTTCTTCATCAGACGTGCAGATGAAGAACTCACCAGTGTGCTCGGGCTCTGCGAAGAACTCCTTGAGCATCTTCTCGCTCGCGGCCTTCTGCGACTCGCTGACGGTGAGCAGCAGGTGATGCTCGAAACGGTTGCGGTACTCCATCATGCGCTTGGGCAGCTGGTTGGGCAGCACGCTGAACATGGCTTGCGATACCGTGTCGGCGAAGGTCGGACCAATGCCGGGAATCTTCGAGAACAAGCCGTTGGCCCACGTCTTGAACGAGAACATGCGCGTCTGCAGCGCTGGACTCATGAACTTCAGGAAGACGAAGGTGTCTTTGCCGTACTTCTCGGCCAAGTCGAAGGCACTGCGGCCCATGTACTCACCAGAGATAGGCAGCGGCATGTCGGCTTCGAGGAACAACCGACGGATCTCTTCGAGCTCGTGCGTGTTGTTCGTGCCGATGTAAAATACGGTCGGGTGCACTTCGCGAGGGAAGGTGCGGGTGCGCACCGCGAACACCATCAGCTTGCCGGCCGAGCCGGAAGCCTCGAACAGGTACTCGGGGTTCGCATTGTAGCGAGCAGGCGAAGGCACGATCTTGCGCAAGTGCTCGGCGTACTCGGTCTCGTTCGAGTCTTCGGGAGCTGGGGTGACATCCTCGGGAGACCACTCGCCGCGCTGTAGACGGTCGAGTGCGACCTCAGGGTCGTCTCCGAGCGAGATGCCCAGGTGATTGACCAGCTCGACCTTGCCGTCGTCGTTGACGCGGGCGAAGATCGCTTCGCGCGTGAATGCCGGACCCTTGCGAATCTGGCTGCCGCCCGAGTTGTTCGCGATGCCGCCGATGACCGAGGCGCCGATTGATGTCGACCCGATCACCGAGTGCGGCTCGCGCTGGTGCTTGGCGAGCGCGTCGGTCAGGTGTGTCAGCGGGGTGCCCGCGAGCGAGATCGCCTCGCGCGCGTCGTTGATGAGGTGCACCTCATCGATGCGGTGAGTCGAGATGATCACAATGGGGCGATCGTAGTCTTGGAAGCCGGGGCCGGATCCACCAGTCAGGCCCGTGTTCGATGCCTGCGGGATGACGATGAGGTTGTTGTCGACGGATACCTGCAGCGCCCGCCACATCTCGACCAGCGTGCCGGGGCGCACCACGGCGAAGACTGGTCCTCCGCCGAATCGATAGCCTTTGCTGAATGGCATCGTGGCACGCTCAGAGGTCAGTACATGTTCGTCGCCGACGATTCTCTTGAACGCATCGATCGCTTCGTGCGAAGTCGTGGTGGTCTGTCCTGGTTGCGTCATCTCTAAGCTTCCTATATTCAGTTGCATCACAAGCGCGTCATGATGCTGAGGGGATGTCGCCTTGATCCGAGCTAGTCCGCGGTCGTTCATTTTTTGATGGGCGGGGAAACGAGCCAGGGGGACGACGTCTGCGACCGTCTGCCCGGAAGCTCGCTACGGCGTCCAAGGAGTGTGCGTATGCATGTGCATACGCGCATCCTCATTGTAGAAGATGCGCATCAGATAGTTTCGGACCGCGGTACTTTCGGACTCCGGTAGGTTCGGA
>NZ_JBQSWK010000089.1:0-2359 GCF_052377065.1 Brachybacterium sp. AOP42-C2-15 | reverse complement strand
CGGCAAACATGGCGATCTCCGGACAGTTCGGGAGACGGGGTGCAGCGGGTGAGGGTCGCCGAGGTCTAGAACTCGCGAAGGGCCTGCTCTCCGTTCTGCGGGCGGAGAAATTGCCAAGACCTGCGCATCGGTGTTCCGCTACTCGACCGAGGAGTTGCTGGCCGGCGCTGTCAGCGCCGGTCACTCGGACCGGAATTGTTCCCCAGTCATCGCGTTCGTCTGCTCGTACTTCTTGCGGATGTCGGCTTGGGTGTCTCCTTCGACCCACGGGCGCTCTAGCACGACAAGGGCGGCCCAGTAGACCACGGTGGTGACAGCCCTCGTGATCAGAGCCCCGGAGGACGCCGGCCCGAAGAGCAGTCCGATGAGGAAGCTGATCGGCAACGGAAGTACGGCGACAATCGCCGTCATCGGGACGCTTCCGGGGTCCGGGTGCCGGTGACGGAGAACGAAGATTCGCTCCACGCCGGTCGTGGCAAGCTCGACGGCGACCATCACGACCACAGCCGTGATGATCGCCGTTCCAGCAGGAAAGCTTGCAGTCCACCCAGTCAGACCCAGCCCCCATAGCAGCAGTGCAATTGCGACAACCTTGACCGCCCCAGTCGCAAGATGCCCCGTGAGGGCGAAGGAGAACGCCGGGGGAATGAAGTCGCTGACATCGCTGTTATCTGCCATCAAAGTGGATTCCTTCGGGTCAACGAACGGGTCAGAGAGAGCAGGCGGAGACGACGCCGCCCACTCCGAGAATGTCTTGGAGCACTGTGACCGCTTCTTCGCCGATCTCTGCGGCGGCGGCCCCGACGAACGTTGCGGTGAAGAACTTTCGCCGATCCATGATTCCTCCGGTTGACGGTTTCTTGCGCGATGCGTGCGAGCCCCATTCCGCGAGCTCGCGCGCACCTACTTGGATAACGAACAACGTGATCTATGCCAAAGCGTGGCGGTTGAGACACTGGCTACCGGACGGTAGGTAAGACAACGGGTGACTTCGCACCTCGAGCCTGCATGTCCAGCCCTATAGCTCGGTGCATCAAGCCGCCTGTTGGCGGTCTACTGGCCGATGATCGGTCTGGTCGTCGGGGCGTTCGACGAGGCGGCCTTTCTCGAAGGTAGCGCCGGCTCGGACGAGGGCGACCAGGTGGGGAGCGTTCACGGCCCGCCAGCGGGTCTGAGCGGACTCGATCAGCTTGAATGCCATCGCGACGCCGGCGGCGCGGGAGCCGGGACCCTTGGTCACGCGCTGGCGCAACCGCACGGTGGCGAACGTGGACTCGATCGGGTTGGTGGTGCGCAGGTGCACCCAGTGCTCGGCGGGGTAGTCGTAGAACTCCAGCAGCACGGCGAGGTCGTCGGTGATCTTCGCGACGGCCTTGGGCCACTTGGCCCCGTACTCGTCGGCGAAGTTCTTCGCGGCCGTCTCGGCATGGGCACGGTCCTCGGCCTGCCAGATCTCGGCCAGGGCCTTCTTCGCCCCGGGCTGGGCGGACTTCGGCAGCGCGGACAGGACGTTTCCGATCTTGTGGAACCAGCACCGCTGCTCGCGAGTGGTGGGGAAGACGTCGCGGACCGCAGACCAGAACCCCAGCGCGCCGTCGCCGATCGCGAGCACCGGGGCGGCCATCCCGCGGCGCTTGCAGTCACGCAGCAGATCGGCCCACGACTCCGCAGACTCGCGGAACCCGTCGGCCAGGGCGATCAGCTCCTTGCGGCCATCGGCACGCACCCCGATCATCACCAGCAGGCAGACCCTGTCCTGAGACAGCCGCACGGTGAGGTGGATCCCATCGACCCAGACATAGACGTAGTCCGTGCCGGCCAAGGACCGGGTGTTGAACGCCGTCGCCTCGTCCTGCCACTGGCCGGTCAGCCGGGTGATCGTCGCGGGCGACAGGCCTGCGCTGGTGCCCAGGAACTGCTCCAGCGCAGGAGCGAAATCGTTGCTGGACAGCCCGTGCAGGTACAACAGCGGCAGCACCTCCGCCACCTGCGGCGACTTGCGGGCCCAGGCGGGCAGGATCGCCGAGGCGAACCGACGTCGCTCCCCGGCCTCGTCGGTGCGCTTGTCGTTGACCCGCGGAGCACGGACCGGCACCGCGCCCGCCGCGGTGGTCACCTCGCGCGGTTCGTGGTGACCGTTGCGGACCACCAGCCGGTGGCCGTCGGCGTCGACCTCGTCGGCCGCGGCATCGACGTAGGCGGCGACCTCGGCCTGCAGCGCCGCCGCGAGCATCTGCCGCGCCCCGTCACGGGCAAGCGCGTCGAGCACCGACTCGCCGGACGGATTCGCCCCGTTCTGATTGGCCTCGTCGGAGTCGGGGACTATCTTGAGCATCGGGCGTACCTTCCCGAACCAGCG
>NZ_JBQSWK010000088.1:0-2497 GCF_052377065.1 Brachybacterium sp. AOP42-C2-15 | reverse complement strand
CTCGATGTTTCATCGGGTTGGTGAGCGGGGGCGTTCGGCGTCGTTGCCGGCGTTCAGCTGCTGATTCTGGCATGCGGGCGTGACAGGTCGGCGCAGTGTCCGTTGCGGGCGGTCGGGTTCCACTCCCGAGAAGGTGCTGGGGGTCGTAGGGACGGGTGGGCTCGCTACTCAGTTCTGCGCGACGGCGGTGCGGAGCCGGTTGACGCCGGTCAGGACCTTCACGGCTTCGGGTGCGTGCTGGGCGAGGTGGAGGACCTTGTGCCGGCAGCGGCGCACCAGGGTCGCAGGGACCTCGAACAACCGCGCGCGAAGCCGTTTGGGCTCCCACTTCCTGGCGTCGTCACTGGTGAAGGCGATGGTCTGCATCCAGGCAACAAGCTCGGAGGCGAGCTGGACGACCTGGCACCAGATCTGGTTCTGCGTGAAGGACTGCAGCGGAAACTTCATCAGGCCCGTGTCTTTGGCGTTGCGGATCCGGTCCTCGCACCGGGCGCGGCGGCGGTGCCGCAGCTCGAGGACGGGCAGCTGTCCGCGTGGGGTGTTGGTCGCGAACGCGGTGATGCGCATCCCCTCGTGATCGGTGATCCGCAGCTGCGCTCCGGGATGGGGACGTTCCTTCCGCACGATCACCCGCATCCCGCCTGGCCAGCCGGAAAGGTCCAGCAGCCCGGTCAGTTCCGCCACGAACGCGCCCTCACGGACCCCGTCATCGTCACTGTCATAGGCGGGAGTCCACGCCTTCGCCTCGTCGAGACGTTCCAGCACGCCAGGAGTGTTTGCGGGGAGGGAGAACCCGACCGAGTAGGCCAGACGCCGCGTGGTCAGCCACTGGATGAAGTCCTTGGTGCCGCCGGCTCCATCGGTGCGGATCAGGATCTTCTTCGAGCCCCGCCCGCCAGAGGAGAGCAGTCCGGACGGCAGCTGGGCGAGAGCCTGACGGGTCACGGCGATGTGGTCGCTGGCCGTGTTCGAGCCTGCGTTGCCGGGCCGGAGGTGGATCGCGAGAGGTTCTCCGGTCCCGGTCTGGCCGTGGTCGAGGAAGGCGCAGAGGGGGTGGTAGCCGAAGCCGCGTTTGAACGTCGGTGCGGCCTGCTCCTTCTCGCTGTGGACATTGATCAGGGTGGCGTCGAGGTCGATGACCAGCGGGTTCTTCGCACTGGTCTTCGCGGCTGGAGAGTGGTCGCCGGCGAAAGTCCAGGCTCGTTCACGCGCGGCCCGGCGGGCCCGAGAGATCGCCTCGATCACGGCGGGTGCGTCCTGGGCGAGCGTGGTGAGCATGCGGGAGATCGTCGGCGTCGAGGCGACGTCGCCGAACAGGCCCGGTTCACACCGCAGCAGGTCAGTGTCGCGGGCGACTTCCCCGCCCACCGCGAGCGTCATGGCGAGATCCAGCAGCACCTTCGACCCGTGATGCTCGGCCAGCGGCTTCGTCCACGGCGTCAACGCTTCCCGCAGTGAAGCGGCCAGGCCGGTGGCGTGGATCGTGTCGGTCAGCAGCACCGCACCGGCGTGCGAGACCGCCGGGACCTCAGCGATGTCCACGCGCGGACGAGGGTAGTAGAACAAGGTAGGGTGGGACACCTGAAAGGTGCTCCTTCCAGCGGATGAATGCGAGTCTCGACAACCCGTATTATCCCTGGCCAGGAGCGCCTTTCGCTATCTGGTCCACCCTCCAAGACCGCGCCCCCGTGAAATCTCGAGGTTAGCTCTCCCGGCAGTGAGGGAGAAGGCAGCTTGTGGCACGGGATTCTGGCTCATCTTCACCCGCGGCAACGGCGCTCCGACGGGACTTACGCTGGTGTGCCACAAACGACGGCGGTCTCAACCGGTCAACGCACCACCCGCCTACTCTGTCAGGTCTTCGTGCCGTAGGTGCCATGTCTGCGGTAGCGAGACCCAGCGATGCCGCCCCCGTATCCTCGAGGGATGAACATGAGTCGTGGTCGCGCAGTTGGGAGTGCTTTCTCCGCGAAGGAGAAGACGGTGCTGGATCTTCTGTGCAGCGGGGATCACCCGTACCGTGAACTGGCTCGCGAGCAGCTCCGCGTCGCGTCGTGGGGTGGGTACCAGCTCGACGAGTGCGACTGCTTCCTTATCTCGGTTCCCAAGTTGCCGAAGGCAGCCCGGATCAGGCACGGTGGCGGACCGTTCTCTACCTTGGATGTCTCGCGCGCCGGAGAAGGGCTTGGCCAGCTCGATCTATGGGTCGTCGACGGTTACCTGCACTCCGTTGACTACATGACCTACGACGATCACGAGATGCTGCCTGACCTCGAAGATGACACTCTCGAGCCGCTCTACTGAGCCGTTTAGGCGAGCCTGCAAGCACGAAGTCGTTCGCGGCTGCTCAGCCAGTCAAGGACCTGGCGTGGACGTGTGTTGATCTTGTTCGCGATCTGATCGAGTTCGTCTTGAGTGAAGCGGTACAGGTCGGCGTTCTTCGCCAGGTACTGGCGTAGGAGCCGGTTGGTGTTCTCGTTCGAGCCTCGTTGCCACG
>NZ_JBQSWK010000087.1:0-2602 GCF_052377065.1 Brachybacterium sp. AOP42-C2-15 | reverse complement strand
GAAGGGGTCTCGCTCCTCCCACTCCCTTTTTTCATGCCCAAAAACAGGGGCCCGCCAACGAGCGATGAAGTACTGGTCTAAGGGCCTTGTGTGCTATCCGCTGTGCACGCTCGCAATGACCTGCCTCGAATTCAGGGCTGAGTCGATCGCTCGATACTGCAATCGGCTATCGGGACCCAGCCTGACCGACCGCTGGCACGGCGCCGCACAATGCGGTGCGGGACATCACCGCGGACGTCGTCCTCACTGCCCGGCCCACTCCAGGAACTCCTCGGCCGCGATCACCGGCTTGCCCCACTTCACCGCGTTCTTGGTCTTGTTCGACTGGGTGCCGAGCTCGGCGACCACGAGCACGTCGCTCTTGGTCTTGGTGACGTTCGGTACCGCCACGAGCCCGCGATCCTCGGCGAGCCGCTCCAGCCGGTCACGGCTCACGAAGCCAAGGGCGGGGGAGACGACCTCCCCGGTGAAGCACACCCGAGCTCCGGGCACGAGCACCTCGTCCAACACCGACTTCTCCTCGAGCTCGAAGCCGTCGGGAAGCACCCGCACCCCGTAGTGCGCCTCAACAGCGCGCAGCCGCTCCACCACGAGCGAATCCGGGTGGAGGACCCGCTCCCATGCGGTCTCCAGCGCCTGGGCCAGCACGAGTGCGGCGTCATCCTCGGCAGAGAGGTTGCCACCCACCACGAATCCCTCCGGGCCCTCCATCCCGTCGGCCCCGGTGCTGCGGGCGAGCAGGAAGCCATGCCCGCGCACCAGCTGGGGGAACGCGGTCCCACCGGTCGCCGGCATCGCCCCGTCGGCGCGCAGCCGCTGCACTGCCGCACGCACGGTGCGGGCCCGCTCGAGCGCCGTCGCAGCTCGCAGCCCGGCCCGCTCGGCGGAGGTGAGGTCACCCGTCGGCAGATCGATCCCCAGCGGCATGGGCTGCACGATCCCGTTGCGCTTGAGCTCGAAATCGATGCGGGAGAGCTGCTGGTCCACCCCCGCCCCGATCGGCACCCGCCCGGCCAGCAGCGGGGACAGCGCCCGCCAGGCCTCGACCAGCAGCGGCGCGAGCTGCACGTCCCGCGTGGTGATCCCGAACTCGGTGCGGGCGGCGAACAGGTCGCTGGTGGGGTTGATGACCGTGGTCGCCTCGTCACCCTCGTCGGTGACCAGCGCGATCTCGACAGATCGGGGACGGTAGCGGTCGCCGTCGTTGCCGACGGTGAGCGCTGCCAGATACACCTCGCCCAGATCATCCGCCGTCGCCGCCTGAGAGGCGAGGAAGCGTCGCACCCGGGTGTCGGACTTCAGGTCGCGCGGCAGCACATCGCGCTTCAGCACCAGACCCTCGAGACTCGTGCAGCGCGAGAGCGCCACATACAGCTGACCATTGGCGAAGGTGCCGCCGGTGAGGTCCACGACCACCCGCTCGAGGGTCTGGCCCTGGGACTTGTGGATGGTGATCGCCCAGGCCAGCTTCATCGGCAGCTGGGTGAAGGTGCCGATCACCTCGTGGACCAGGGCGCCGCCCTGCACACTGGGGCGGGTGATGTCCCAGGTGTGCGGCGGCACCTGGACGGTGCTGCCGTCACGCAGCTGGACGGCGATGACGGGCCCGTCCTCATCGCTGCCGATCGCGGAGATGCGACCCAGGGTGCCGTTGACCCAGCGGTCCAGCGGATCGTTGGTGAGCATCATGACCTGCGCACCGACGGCGAGCTCCAGCTGCGCCTCGGTGGGGCGCTCGAATCCGTCGGTCTCACCGCGCAGGACGGCGGGGAAGGTCTTGGCCGGATCCGGCAGGCGTTCGAGCAGCTGCCGGTTGCGGGCGCCGACGATCCGGTTGGTGGTGGCGAGGGTCAGCCAGAACTCCGTGAGCGGGGGCTCGAACTCCGGATCCGTCCGACGGTTCAGCTCCGCGCGCGCGTCCTCCAGCAGTGCCCCGTCGCGCACGGAGTTCAGCAGATCCACCAGTCGGTCATCCCCGAGCTGGCGGAACACGGTGGCGAGCTCGACGACCGGGAAGGTCTCCCGGTCGAACGAGCGGGCGGAGAAGAAGAAGGGTGTGCCATAGCGCTCCTCGATGAAGGACGCCTCCGCGTCGGTCACCACCGGCGGCAGCTGATACAGGTCCCCGACGAGCACCAGCTGCACCCCACCGAGCGGCTCCCCGGGCCGCGGACCGAAGCGCTCGAGCGCCGCGGTGAGGGCGTCGAAGAGGTCGGCGCGCACCATCGAGGCCTCGTCGATGATCAGCGTGTCCAGCTCCGCGAGCGCCTTCGCGAAGCGGCCCGGGTAGTAGCCGCCCCCGCGCACCATCTCCTCGCTCACCCCGAGCGGGAAGGAGAACAGGCGGTGGATCGTGTAGCCGTCCACGTTCAGCGCCGCGATCCCGGTGGGCGCGACCGTGATCGTCGACCGCGTCGTGGTCTCCAGGAAGTGCCTGATCAGCGTGGACTTGCCCGTGCCTGCCCGGCCGGTGAGGAAGAGGTGGTCGCCGGCGTGCAGGTGGTCCAGGGCATCCTGGAACTCCGGAGTGATCGTGAGCTGGGTGGGCATGGGTCCATTGTCCCGGATGGGGGCGGGGGTGAGGCGGGGAGGGTGCCGTGCA
>NZ_JBQSWK010000086.1:0-3605 GCF_052377065.1 Brachybacterium sp. AOP42-C2-15 | reverse complement strand
TTGACCACACCAACCGTCCGGCTGGAGCGGGCGCGCAGGGAGCGAGCCATCGCGTTGGGTGTGTAGCCGAGCTCCTTGGCGATACGGCGCACGCGTGCTCGCGTCTCTGGGGCGATATGGACGTGAGAGTTGTCGTTGAGGGCGTAGGAAACGGTGGAGATGGACACTGATGCCCGATGGGCTATGTCCTTCATCGTTGGCCTAGGCATCAGGACTCTCTTTCCAGCGCGTCGCGGCGTCCGTCGAGCGTACGACCGTTCTCGATCACGGTCGTGCGGTTCAGGGGGTAAGCCAGGAGGAGGATTACGCCGGCGAGCAAGTACAGCAGCCCCGGGGCGAGGGTCGAGAACTGGTAGATGCCGTCCACCGTGGAGGCTGCCTGGGTCAACTCGCCGGAGCGGAACCCGATCAGTGCAAGGGCGAATCCGCCGACGCCGCCTGCAACCGCCTGTCCAACCTTGCGTGCCCAGGTGTTGACGGCGTAGACGGTGCCGTCGTCACGTTCGCCGCTGCGGACTTCCTCCGCGTCGATGATGTCGCCGATGAGTGCCCAGATGAGCAGGTTATAGAACCCAAGTCCGAAGCCTGCGAGGAAAGCGAGGCCGATGAACATCCACGGCGAAGTGATGTGCAGGAAGAAGAGCACCAAGTACAGCGCGCCGGCGCCGAATAGCGAGGCAGTAACGACTTCCTTCTTCCCCCAGCGCGCGGCCAGGCGTGCGGCTATCGGCGATAGCAGCAGACCAGGGAGGAACGACGCCAGTTGTGCTGGACCGGAAAGGGCTCCATCGTTGAAGTGGTAGAGCCACAGGTATGCGGCCATCGTCCCGTACAGGAGGGAACCGAGCATGATGACGATGTTGGCGGAGATGAGGGCGATCAGCGGGCGGCTACTGGCGAGGGAGCGCAGGAGCGCGGGGAGCGACCGTGCGGTGGGCGTACGCGGGGGAGCTGCAACTCGCTCGCGAACGTTGGCGGAGCATACGAAGTACCAGACAGCGGCCAAAGCGGAGAACACGATGGCGACCGTGAAGAGCCGTCCTGGGAGCAGCTGGGAAGTGCCGTCAACCATGCCGTAGATGACGAGCGGCGGGACCAATGAGACGAACAGGCCTGCGCTGTTCGCCCCGATTCCGCGGAAGACTGACAGCGATGCACGCTCTCCAGGCACGGTCGTGAGGACGGATGCCATGGAGCCGTACGAAATGTTGGCGACGGTGTAGCAGGCCGATCCCCACAGCAGGTAGGTCGCGCCGGCGTAGGCGAGCTTGAGTCCGTAGTCCCAGTCGGCCACGAACGGGACGTACATGAGTGCGCTCGCGACGGCGACGGGGATCGCAATTCGGCGGATCCAGGGGCGGAACCGCCCTGAAGGGCTGGGCCGGTGGCGGTCGAGGAAACGGCCCCAGCCTACGTCGGTGAAGGCGTCAATGAGTCGAGCGGCAAGGAAGATGATGCCGACGTGCGCGGGGTTCAGGCCTGCGACGTTGGTGTAGTAGACCATCAAGTATGCAGAGGCGAGCAGGAACGTGAAGTCGTTCCCGAGATCGCCGAACATATAGCCGATCCGGTCGCGGATTCCGAACGGTGGGGCGGGCGCGAGGCGGGGCGCGGCGAGGGGTGCAGCAACGGTGCTCATGGGTGCTCTCTTCATCGAGACCGGGAGGGGTGGACGTGTTCACGCTAAGTAATCAAACGTTTGAGTTGAAGCCTCAAACGATTGAGTGTTTTGATGAGGGGACGGCCTTGCACATCGGGACGCCCGGACACCGACGCCGCCGGGCGCCTGAACCTTACATATTCTCTCAACAGTGAACCCCACCAGGAGGATTCCGATGGACAACGAGGACACTTCGACCTCCGGCTGCGGGTGCGGCTGCGGCACGCCACAACGCGAGCAACTGATCCAGATCCCAATGCATCCGCTCTACTCAATGCGAGGAGATCGGGCCACGTCTGCCCCGAGCGGTCGGCACACTATCGAGCAGGTTTCAATCCCTTGCGGCACCTTCACCATGGGCGACTCCTCAGGCGATCGAAACCGGGCTGACGGCGAGGCCCCCCTCCACGAGGTCGCAATCGACGCCTTCGAGATCGACGCGACCACGGTGACCAACGACGCCTTCGCGCTGTTCGTTCAGGACACGGGGTACGTCACCGAGGCGGAGAGCTTCGGGTTCTCCGCCGTCTTCCACCTCGCGATCGAAGCTCCAGCGGAGGACGTTATGGGCCCTGCGGCAGGCACACCGTGGTGGGCAGGAGTGAAGGCCGCGGATTGGCGGCACCCCGGCGGTGCCCACACCGATCTCCAGAGGCGCGGTGACCACCCGGTTGTCCACGTCAGCTGGAACGACGCTCAGGCATACTGCGAGTGGGCCGGCCGGCGGATGCCCACCGAGGCCGAGTGGGAGTACGCCTCGCGGGGCGGGATCGACGGGGCGAAGTACCCCTGGGGCGACGAGGAAGTCGACGAAGGCGGCTGGCGCGCGAACATTTGGCAGGGCGAATTCCCGAGCAAAAACACACTTGAGGACGGGTTCCTCACCACCGCGCCCGTCCGCACCTTCACCCCCAACGGATACGGGCTGTGGCAGAGCGTCGGGAACGTGTGGGAGTGGTGCCAGGACTGGTTTCATCCAGCGACCTACCGGCGCGGCACCACGGCGGAGCAACGGAGCGTCGTGGCGAATCCCGTCGGCCCAGAGCAGGGCGATACCCGGATCATGCGCGGAGGCAGCTACCTCTGCCACGTCTCCTACTGCAACCGCTACCGCAACTCTGCACGCTCGCAGAACACTCCCGACTCTTCGATGGGCAATGGTGGATTCCGCACCGTGTCGCGACGAAAGGGTGAGCGGTGAATCCTTCCCGCCGATTCCCCCAGAGCGTCTACCGGGAGGGGAAGGAACCTGACCCGCGGTTCAGTCTTGCCAATGAACGCACCTTCCTCGCCTGGCTGCGAACGGCGCTGGCCATGTACGCAGCCGCCTTCGCGCTCGAAGCACTCGCACTTCCGGAAGCAACGGGGTGGCGCATTGCCGCTGCCGCTGTGTTCTTAATCCTCGGTACTTTCGCTGTCGTGCAGGCCTGGGTTGGATGGCGGGCCACCGAGCGTTCGTTGCGTCGTGCAGAACCGTTGCCGGGTCTCTCGACCGGTGCGGTTCTCGTGCTGGGCGTGGTGCTTGCTGCCGCACTTGTCACGATCGGTATGTACGCATGAATTCTCAGCACAATGCTGTCTTCGACTCGGGCCTTCAGCCTGAGCGGACATTGCTCGCATGGCGGCGCACTTGCCTATCCTTCGGCGTCACCAGTCTGGTTGCCATGAGGTTCATGGTGGAAGCACTGGGCGTGCTCGCGGTTTTCGGAGGACTCCTCGCCGCGGGACTCGCGGTACTCGCCTACTCGCTCACTGCGTGGGGATACCGCAGGGCCCACGCATCACTCCACGCAGATGGGGCACTTCACTATGGCGGCTGGGCTCAACTGTGCGCGGCGGTAGCCGTCCTGGCGATCGGCATCCAGTGTGCAGTGTTCCTGCTGGTAGGGCAGTGATGACGCATCACGCCCCGGCGGCCTTCGCAGCATGCGCCGCCGCAGCCGCA
>NZ_JBQSWK010000085.1:0-3632 GCF_052377065.1 Brachybacterium sp. AOP42-C2-15 | reverse complement strand
ACATTACGGGTCGGCCACTTCGGATGGGTCGGGAATATGCTCGAAGAGTGGCTGCCTGATCTCGTCTCCCAATTCGAGGAGGCCAATGAGGGCGTCACTGTGGAGATCATCCCCGTCGCCAGTTCCGAAACCACTCGTGATGCGCTGGTCCAGAAGCTCTCGCTGGAGGCCCGTCAAGGCGAGTCGAGCTACGACCTGCTGCTGGGTCCTACCCCTTGGCTGGAGACCGGCTCACTGGCTCGGGCGGGAGCAATCCATCCGCTGGACGACCTGATGTCCGCCGAGTTCGTCGACAACCTCGCCGATGCAGCTCGCAACGAGGCCACCGCAAGCGACGGCAAGATCTACACCATCCCTTTCTGGGCCGACATCGTCGGCTACATCGAGCGCCCCTCCATGCAGGAGGAGTACGGCATCACGGCTCCGGAGACCTGGGACGATCTGGTGGAGGCCACGCAATCCGTCGAGTTGCCCTCGGATATGTACCACTACGGTGCGGACTGGACCGAGTTCCATCGCGTCTATCTCCCGATCCTGGCTGCATTCAGCGATCGGGACTCGATCTTCGCCGCTAACGGCACCGTGGACATGTCGACCGACGCCGCAGTGCGGGCCCTTGAGATCCTCAAGGCGCTCATCCCTTCGATGCCACCGAACGCCCAGACTCCCGGCGGATTCTTGGACGCCTTCTACGCGAGCCAGGGCGTGTCGATGACGTATTGGCAGACAGGGGTGCGCGGTTCGGTCAACCAGGGCATCCCCGAGGACGATGTCACCTACCGCCACAACCTCACCGGCGACTCGGATGGCACCTTCTTCTGGGACACCGGAGCAGTGGTCCCCAAGGGCGCCGCGATGCCCGAGATGGCCGTGAAGTTCATGACCGAGGGCTTCCTGGGCGAGTTCGGGGTGACACAGTCGGTGGAAGTCTCCAATGCGCTGCCTCCGCTGAAGAACTTGCTGGATACCGTGTCGGAGCTGCCGCCGCACCTCGAACTGGCTCATTCTCAGCTGGGCACCGCGATCGGCATGCCTGCCAACGACGCGTTCCTGGCGGTGATGGCACCGAACTTCCGCACCGAGGTGGAGCGGATGATGGCCGAGGACCTCGAGCCGGCGGATGTCGCAAAGACACTCGCCGATGCCTTCGCGGAGTACGAGTGACCTTGCATGTCTGAATCACGCGTCGAGCAGGCCGCCCGTCCTCGTCCGAGTGGTGCCACTCGGACGGGGACGGGCGATGTCCCCTCTCCGTCCCGCCGACAAGGCACCCGCACGCACAGCTTCTGGAAAAGTTCCCGGTGGCATGACATCCGCTGGGGATATGGCTTGTCGTTGCCTGCGATCGCCTTGACCGCGATCTTCGTGATCTATCCGTTGGCGAGGTCGGTCTACCTCACGTTCTTCGACTACGAGTTCATCATGAACCGGCAGGAGTTCGTCGGGTTCCAGAACTACCTCGACTGGGTCCGAGATCCCGAGATGTGGCACAGCAGCTGGATCGCCCTCAAGTACTTCCTGCTGTACGTGCCACCGAGCATGTTCCTCGCGCTGGCCGTGGCGTTGGCAATCGACCGACTGGCCCGCAAGCATTTTCAGAACATCTACCGAGCGATCTTCTACTTCCCGGTGGTGCTGCCAGCTGCAATCGTGTTCCAGATGTGGATGTGGATCTACGACCCGACAGTCGGCGTGATCACCCAGGCCCTGCGGGAGCTCGGCTCTTCCTTGAGCATCAACTGGCTCGGCGATGCCGACACCGCGCTCGTGGCAATCGCGACGATGTCGATCTGGCGGATCCTGGGCGAGACGGTGATCTTCTTCCTGGTCGGCCTGTCCACGATCCCGCGAGAGCTTCTGGAGTCTGCCCGCGTCGACGGCGCACGCGAGCTCGGCGTGATCTTTCGGATCCAGCTGCCGCTGCTGATCCCGATGATCGTGCTGGTGCTGGTGCTGCGTCTGCGCGTGCTCGAGGCCAGCACGGAGATGCTCTACATGACCCAGGGCGGTCCGATCGACTCCACCATGACCTACGGGCTGCAGGCGTACATGCTGTTCAGCCGCGAGGACCAGATCGGGTATGCGAACACCTGGTTCGTGATGCTCGCCCTGTTCTCCCTGGCGGTCGCCTGGGCCATCTCCCGACTCCGCAGATTGAGCAGCTGATCCATGACCAACCAGACTCAGTCCCCGACCGTCCCGTCCTCGCACCGACGCCGCAGCCGACGCCCACGGCAGATCGTCGAACACCTGCTGCTCCTCCTCGGCGTGGTGCTGCTGCTGGTCCCGATGGTGTGGTTCGTTTCCATCGCGTTCCGCCCGCCGGAAGAGTCCTATCAGCTCCTGCCTGACTCGCTGACACTCGCGAACTTCCCGGCGATGCTCGACAGAGTGCCGGCCATGGGCAAGTACATGATGGACAGCTTCCTGGTCACCGGCGGGACGGTGCTGATCACCTGCGTAGCAGCGACCATGGGCGGATTCGCCTTCGCCCGGATCAAGTTTCCCGGCCGAGAGGCCATCTTCTGGTGCATCGTGGCCACCCTGTTCATCCCCGTGACCACCACGATCGCCGCGCTGTACCTGCAGCTTTTCGAGATGCGTCTGCTCGACACCCACCTCGGCCTGATCCTCGTGTACTCGGCCTGGCAGCTGGCCATGGGGCTGCTGATCATGCGAGGCATCTTCGGGGCCATCCCCAAGGACCTCGAGGAGTCGGCAAGGCTCGACGGCGCCTCGATGTGGCAAGTGCTGTGGCGGATCTACGCACCGCTGGCGCGCGGCGGCATCATCATCGTCGCCCTGATCACCTTCGTGTACTCGTGGGGCGAGTACCTGATCGCCTTCACCTTCGCCGGCACCGACGTCGTGCCGATGTCGCTGGCCATCCAGTTCTTCGAACCGGCACCCTCGGATCCGTCGTACAACTTCAACGTGGCCGTCGCGGCCGCGCTGGTCATGTTCGTCCCATCAATCCTGATCTACCTGGTCTTCCAGCGCCAATTCTCCCGCGGCCTCATGGAAGGGGCGCTCAAGGGCTGACTTTCCAGGCACCCTCCGTCCCGGCGATATTCCGACGTCACTGCTCGTGCAGCGCGGTGAGTTGTGCGACCACGTCAGGATGCTCACCGGAGACGTCCGCTGCCGGCGATTCATCGGGAGACCTTCCGATCGGCACGTGGCTCCGCCCCGACCCGATATCCGTGTGCTCCACGGCGAGGAGGGCCTCCCGAAGAGCCGGGTCGAAATCATCGACCCGACGCAGCTTCCAGTCCGGTGTGCGCGGCTCCCTCCCCCCCCCCTGCTCCTGAGCACTCGCATCCCTTGATCTGCTGCCTTCCGGGCCACAGTTCACCGTCATCGCTGCTTACTCAGGTTCTGGTCAGCGGTATTGATTGGCCACGCCCATCCACTGCACTCTCCCAGCCGCTGAGGCCGGTGATCTCGTGGTCCCTAAACCAGACGGTCAGCAACTCTTCGAGAGCACGGTGGCGGTAGGCGGACTCCGGGAGCGAGGCGAAGTTCGTCTCCTCGAGCGGGTCTTCGTACAGGTCATAGAGCTCATCGGGCACACGGGGGAGGCGCAGAAGAAGTTCTCGAAGGTCGCACCTTCACGCTGCAGACGATCCAGG
>NZ_JBQSWK010000084.1:0-3953 GCF_052377065.1 Brachybacterium sp. AOP42-C2-15 | reverse complement strand
CGAATTAAACCGAGTTCGGCTTAACAGCGACCGCGGGTCGCAGTTTCGATCCCGGAAGTTCGTCCACGCCCTGAACCAGCATCACCTCATCGGATCCATGGGCCAAGTCGGTGCTGCCGGTGATAACGCGGCGATGGAATCCTTCTTCGCGCTACTCCAGAAGAACGTCCTGGACCGGCGCCGTTGGCGCACCCGTGAGGAACTCCGGATCGCGATCATTACCTGGATCGAACGGACCTACCACCGCCGCCGGCGTCAGGCCCGCCTGGGCCGATTGACCCCCATCGAATACGAGACCATCATGAACCCGACCGTCATCCTGGCGGCCTAAACCAAGCTGGCACCTGATCGTGCATCAGTCCCCACCGGCGGATGCTGCGTTCACCGGGGGGTTCTGGGTCTGCGCTGTTGCCGGTGCGATCGCGATCGCGGCCGCCGCGGTGGCTCCTGCTGCCCGGGACGCGGCACGCCGAGTCCCCGCAGCTCGCGACATCGACCGGAAGGATGGGTAGATGCCGCTGTTCAGAAGACGCACGGAACCGCAGGCCTGGTCAACGACGGAGGCTGAGGTGCTCCCGGTGGGGATGCGGATCGCCGGCGCATGGTCGTGGCGGATCCTCGCGATCGTCGGGGTGCTCACGGTGATCGGCTTTCTCGTGGTGCAGCTGAGGTTGCTGGTGATCCCGCTGCTGGTCGCGGTCGTGCTGGCTGCGTTGCTCGTCCCGTTCAAGAATTTTCTGGCCCGGCACCGGTGGCCAGTCTGGGCGGCGATCACTCTCGCCGAGCTGAGCGTTCTGGTGGTGGTGGGAGCACTGGGGTATCTGGTGGTCACGCAGATCACGTCAGGGTTTGGAGGACTTGCTGAGCAGACGGTGGCGTCCTTCACGGAGTTCCGGAAGTTCCTTGCGGAGTCTGCGTTGCAGGTGTCCGGGGCCGACCTGGATGCCTTCGTCCAACAGGTCTGGACGATGATTCAGGAGGATGGCGCCGCGCTGGCGTCCGGGGCTGCGGCGTTCGGTTCCAGAGTGGGACATGTCCTCGCTGGCGTCCTCCTGGCCCTGTTCTCGACGCTGTTCTTCCTCATCGACGGAGATCGGATCTGGGCCTGGATCGTGCGCCTGTTCCCGCGCCGCGCCCGCCCGGCCACCGATGAGGCGGGACGTGCCGGATGGGCGACCCTGCAGTCGTTCGTGAAGGTGCAGATCCTCGTCGCGTTCATTGACGCGGTCGGCATTGGGCTCGGCGCAGCACTGCTGGGAGTCCCGCTCGCTATCCCGATCGGCGTGCTCGTGTTCCTGGGATCCTTCATCCCCGTCATCGGCGCCGTCGTGACCGGCGCGGTCGCTGTGTTCATCGCACTCGTCTACAACGGATGGGTGATCGCGCTGATCATGCTGGGTATCGTCCTCCTCGTCCAACAGCTCGAAGGACACGTCCTGCAACCGCTGATCATGGGCTCCGCCGTGAAAGTACACCCCCTCGCGGTCGTCCTCGCCGTTGCAGGCGGATCGATCGTCGCAGGCATCCCCGGAGCACTATTCGCTGTGCCGCTGGTTGCTACGGCCAACGCGATGGTCATGAGCATTGCCGGAGGAACGTGGCGGGACCACCCCGACCTCGTGCCGTCGCCAACTCGCCTCGCGGAACGAACGCGGGGACACCGATGAACCTTTCACTCACGGAAGAAAAGTCCAGCCCTCGCGGGCCTCGACGTTCAGAGAAGAAATCCTCATCTCCGGACTCTCTGCGCGTACTGATACGTGGTGCGGTGGCGGCCGAGTCTCGTGCGCTGGCGTTCGCCTTTGTCGCGCTTGTCGTGGGGATCGTCGTTGGCGCCTTCGTGTTCGCTGGCGAGCCTGCTGCTCTCTCCGGGGCGAGATCTGTCGGGGTGACGGCAGCGTTCCTGGCTGGCGTGTCGGCCGGGGTGGCGTTCGCGACGAACTACCTGCGCTTGGTCCGCAGCACGCGGCCGCGTCCTCTCAGCATCGGGGTGAGGTGGCGGATCGGGGTGGACACGGTCGCATTGACCGTCTCTGCCGTCATCGTCGTCAGCCTGCTCACCGGAACCGTTTTCGCTGTGCTACAGCTCGCCTTCCGCGACTTCGCCCTCGACCCGCCTGCCGCCGCTGTCGTCACCGGAGCCGTCGCCGCCGTGGCGGCATACCTGCTCACCGGTGCCGCCTCGCAACTCACCACCCGGGCGATCGCGAACCTCCTCGCCATGCTGCTGGTCAGCGGTGGGTTGGCGAGCATGCTCTCCGCGCGAAATACCACCTGGTGGCAGCACAACTTCAGTGCTCTCGGCAGCGGCGACGGCTTCTCGCCCTACACGTTCAACATCACGCTCGTGTTCGCCGGCCTCGTCATCATCACGCTCACCCACCATCTCACTCATGACATCCAGCAGCTATCCGCCACGGACGCGACGTCCCGGATCCGAGTGCTGCGGGCGTGGCTGATCACCGTCGGAGCCCTGTTCGCCGGCGTCGGGATGGTGTCCGTCGATGAAGCCGAGCCTCTGCACATTGTCATCGCCACCACGATGTCAGTCGCGTTCGCTGGACTCATCGCCGCTAGCGGCTGGCTGGTGCCATGGCTGCCTCGCAGTTTCGCCTTCGTCTCCGTCATCGTGCTTGGGGCGTTCGGGTTCGTCGCGCTCCTGATGTGGCCGATCGGCTACTTCAATCTCACCGCCATGGAACTGCTCAGCTCCATCCTCCTCCTCACCTGGCTCCTCCTCTTCGTGCGAGCCATCGCCGCCACCGCCGACGACGATCAACCAGGGGGACTGATGTCTGATTGACGGTGGATCTGGTCGTGCCTGGCCGAGAGAAAGGACGATGACCGAGCACCCAGGCGATGAGACGCATGGCAGGCAGCACAGCCCATGAGAGCGCCGTAACGGCACGAGGTTGAAGAATATGTCGAACCGAGCGAGCGACGTCGCTTCGACACTCGAGGCTACCCCTGCCGAGGCCGCAGCCAACTAGGACGCTGGCCTTGACACACTAGTGGGAGCGACGATTTTCCCATACCTCCCGATGGGAACGAAGCCCGGGGTGAATCACCTCGCATCGTTCGGAGGATGCCGATCTGCGGAGTCGTCCCGCGGTTGCCCGGCCGGATTGTCACGGCCGTCTATGCGATCCCGGTCGTGCCCAGGAGCGTGCCGATCAGGAAGGTGGCGCCCAGCGCGACTGCCCCGCCGATCACAACCCGGATCGTCGGACGCAACACGGGGCTGCCCCCGAGGTGCGCGCCGAGTGCACCGGTGACGGCGAGAGCGAGCAGCACGACGACGAATGTCGCGGGAATCCGCATGCCTGGCGGGAGGAGCATCGCCACGAACGGGATGATCCCGCCTGAGGTGAACGCGACTGCGGAGGCGAGGGCCGCTCGCCAGGGGCTGACCAGATCCTGGCCGTCAATGTTCAGTTCCGCAGACAGGTGCGCGCCGAGGGCGTCATGCGCGGTGAGCTCCTCGGCGACCTTCCGCGCGGTCTCCGGGGAGATACCTTTGGCTTGGTAGAGTCCGGTGAGCTCGTCGAGCTCCTGTGCGGGCATTTCCGAGAGTTCGCGGCGTTCTGTCGCGATGAGGGTCTTCTCGCTGTCGCTCTGACTGCTCACCGACACGTACTCGCCGAGTGTCATCGAGATCGCTCCGCCGACCAACGCCGCCGTTCCCGCGGTCAGGATCGGTGCCAGGTCGTTGGTGGCGCCGGCGACGCCGACGACGATCGCGGCGACCGACACGATCCCGTCGTTCGCGCCGAGCACCCCCGCGCGTAACCAGTTCAGTCGCCCTGCGATTCCGGCGGTATGCGGCTCACCCGTGTGTGGTCTCGTGGTGATCATGTGGGTGAAAACCTCCTCCGCCGGTCATGTCATCCGGCTGCTCCATTGCACCTTACCCGCCGCGGTTCGCAGCAGGACCTTCGGTCCTCCGGACCCCG
>NZ_JBQSWK010000083.1:0-4187 GCF_052377065.1 Brachybacterium sp. AOP42-C2-15 | reverse complement strand
TCGGACCGTGGATCTCAGTTCAGGTCACGGAAATTCGTGCACGCCCTGAACCGTCATCACCTCATCGGATCGATGGGCCAGGTCGGCGCTGCCGGCGATAACGCCGCGATGGAGTCGTTCTTCGCGCTGCTCCAGAAGAACGTCCTGGACCGCAAGCGGTGGCGGACCCGAGAAGAGCTGCGGATCGCGATCATCACCTGGATCGAGAGGACCTATCACCGCCGGCGCCGGCAGGCTCGCCTGGGTCGATTGACCCCCATCGAATACGAGACCATCATGAACCCGGTCGCACTCGCGGCCTGACACCCCAACTGTCACCTAAACGTGCGGCAGTCCCATCAGGGGTAACCAGCCTGTGGCTTGGGCGGAGCCGGTCAGGCAGCGGGTAGCGGCCCGGTGACCCCAAGGATCTGGACCGACAGGCGTTCGCCTGCACGCGCGATCTGTGCTTCGACGCCGAAGACCTTGCGTAGGGTTGTGGAGGTCAGCACCTCGGCGATCTCACCCGCTGCGTGGACTCGGCCGCTATCCAGGACCACCGCTTGGTCGCAGTATTGGGCTGCCAGCGAGAGATCGTGCAGGACTACAACGACCGTCAGACCACCGCTCGTCAGCTGGTTCAGCATTGACAGCAGCTGGTGCTGGTGTTTGATGTCCAGGTGATTTGTCGGCTCATCCAGCAGTAGCACGGCGGGTTCTTGTGCCAGTGCACGGGCTGCGTGTACTCGTTGGCGCTCTCCACCGGACAAGGTCCGCCAGCGCCGGCGCTCGGTTCCCGTCATCCCCACTGAGCTCAATGCCAGGTCGCAGGCATCGACGTCGTGCGGGCTCTCGAGGGCTAGGCGTGCTCGGTGGGGCAGTCTGCCTAGGGCGACAACATCGGCGACAGTGAGATCGGTGTCGGTGTCGCTGGCTTGCTCCATCATGGCCAGCTGACGGGCTCGGTCCCTGCGAGGGAGCTCCTTCAATGGTCGATCTCCGACTCTTACCTGCCCGGATGTGGGAGCGGACACGCCCGCCAGGATATGGAGCAGCGTCGACTTGCCGGAGCCGTTCGGGCCAAGTAGCCCCGTGACCTTGCCTTGGGTAGCAGTGAAGTCGATCCCGTCCAGGATCGGCAGTAGGCGTCCCCGTACCGAGTAGGTGAGTTGCTCGCCGTGTAGCGACAGGGTCATGTCCGCTCCTTACGGCGCAAGACGATCAAGAAGGCCGGAACACCGATCAGTGCAGTGATCACTCCCACAGGCAGCTCCCGCGGAGCGAGAACTATCCGCCCAACCAGGTCAGCTAGCAGGAGAAAGACTGCGCCACCGAACGCACTGGCGGGCAACAGACGCCGATGCTGGGGACCGATCAGGGCACGGACCGCATGCGGGACGATCAAGCCGACGAAACCGATCGCCCCCACAGCGGACACCACGACCGCCGTCACCGCAGCGGTGGCGACCAGCGCGATGCTCCGCACCGCGGTCACAGGCACCCCGAGCGAAGCGGAGGCAACGGCACCGAAAGCGAAGGCATCGAGGTCGGATGCGATAAGTCGTGCCACCACCAGGGCAATGACGGTTACCCCGACACATAACGCGACAGCAGGCCAGCGCGCGGCTGCCAGTGACCCGGTCAGCCAGTACGTCAAGCCACGCGCGGCGTCCGCGTCGCCCCACCCGAGCAGAACCAACGATGTCATCGCGGTGAAAAGCTGCCCGACCACGACCCCGGTCAGGACCAGTCGTCCCGTGTTTGAGGCGTGCTGCCCGAGCAGGGCGAGGACCAGCCCGAAAGCGACCAACCCGCCGACCAGGGCGCCCGCCGCCAGGGAAAGTGCCCCCGCGCCGAGCCCGGTGACCATCACCAAAACAGCCCCGGTCGAGGCCCCCGAGGAGATGCCCAGAAGGTAGGGCTCCGCCAACGCATTTCGGGTGACCGCCTGCAAGAGCGCGCCGCAGGTCGCTAGACCAGCACCGGCCACCGCAGCCATGAGCGCACGGGGGGCTCGAAGTTGCCAGATCACCGAATCGGCCAACGTCGACAACGGCTCCACCGGCAGGCCGATGTGGCTCCCTAGCGATCGCAGCGTCTCTGACCATCCGATCTCACCGCCACCGACCACGATCGACACAAGAACGCCTGCGACGAGCACCAGCCACGCGCCGAGTACCGTCGCGATCTGGCGAACCCGCTCAGCGCTGCGCGAGGATGACGAAGTCATCGAGGTGCTGCCAGATCGGCCCCGCCTCGCGGAACTGCGCGGCACGCATCGCGGCGACATGGAACGCGGCGCTCAGATCCGGGTTCGGCGGTCTGTTCGCGAAGCGGCGCTCCCGTTCGGAACGAAGGGGCGCGAAGTGAGGGTGATCAGCGATTCGAGAAAACCAAGTGTCCCAGGTCAGCGCGCCGGATGCCTGATCGCGAGCCTGGGTAGCCGCGTCATCCCGGCGACTCAGCTCTTCGAACAACGGACGCCCCTCGAGCTGACGCAGATGATCGGCGTTCATCAGCACACCGCCAGGGAGCAGAAGCTCGCCCACCTCGCGGTAGACCCGGCTCAGCACATCGGCCGGCAGCCAGTGCAACGCGGTCGAGGACAGCACCGCGTGCGGCCGCCGACCACCCAGAGCCTCAATCCACGTCGGGTCCCAGAGATCCGCCTCGCGGAAGGTCACCCGATCACCGTGCTCGGCCAGGGCGAGTCGACCGAGCTCGAGCAGCATCGGGTCGTAATCGACAGCAAGACAGCTCATCCGCGGGAATCTCCGCAGTACCCGATCCGAGATCGACCCCGGACCGCATGCGAGGTCCACTACCAAAGCGTCCTCGGGAACCGTCTCGGCCAGCACGTCGAGCATCACGGCGAACCGGTCCTCGCGCCGGTTGATGTACGAGGCCTGCTGCCGGTCCCAGCTCTCCAGATGATCGCGGGCCCACTCGGCCACAGCATCGACACCCCTGCTCATCGGTGAGCCCCCTCAAGCTCGACCAATGCTTCTGACAACGTCTCCAGCGCATTGATGCTTCGCACGGACGGATCCATCTCGGTAGCTGGGATCGCGACCATCCGGTCCTCCCGCACCGCAGCGAGCTGCGCGGTGACCGGGTCAGCACGCAGGGTCTTGATCTTGTCCTGTGCGCTGTCGCCGTCCAGGCCGCGAGAGAGGTCAGCCAACACCAGCACATCAGGATCACGCTGGGAGATCTGATCCCAGCTGGTCTCGGTCCACTGGGCGTCCAGATCATCGAAGGCGTTCTCGGCGCCGGCGAGCTCGGTCATCGTCTGCGGTAGGCCGGCATTTCCGGCCACGATGGGAGCGCCGTTAATAGTGGAGTAGATCCAGGCCACCTCCACCCCGTCCAGAGCCTGAGCCGAGGCAGCCACCTGATCCAAAACCTCCTGCTGCGCGTCGATCAGATCCTCGCCCCGGTCGGCCACATCGAAGATCGTCGCGATATCGGTCACCTCAGCGAAGATCTGCTCGAAGCCTCCTTCGGCAGAGACCAAGTTCGGGTCCTCGCAGTCGTTCGACGACAGATACGCCGGGACCTCCAGGTCACGCAACTCGCTGCGTTCTCCCACCGCATCGGGGGCAAACGCAGAGGCCCGCATCGAGTAGACAAAGTCCGGATCCGCCCCGCGAAGCTGCTCCGCCGTCGGGTACTGATCGGCCAGTACCGGGATCTGCTCATAAGCATCTGCGAACTCCGGCGCGACAGCGTCAGTCAGGTAGCTGGTACCCGCCATCGAGTCACCAAGCCCGAGCGCCAACATCATCTCGGTCGATCCCTGCTCCAGCGTGACCGCACGCGTGGGCACGCGATCGAACGCCAGTTCAAGCCCGCAGCTGGTCAGCTGAGCCGCTGCCACGCTGTCATCAGAGGAGGGGTCGGCCGAGGGGGAACTGCAAGCCGCGAGCACCACAACAGATGCCACCACAGCCATACGGGTAATGGGAATCATTCGCATGACATGAGTATATGTCGCGCATGGACGCGGCTCTGACCACAGGTAGGCCTCGAGTTGAGGTGATCCGTACGACACCGGCGCCTCGCCGCGCCGTACGTTAATCTCCACGCCTGTCGTCCTCGGCAACCCATCCGTCGCTCCGCTGCGGGTGGGGGATGGTCGATCGGGGAGCCCCGGAAGCTGATGCGCATAGTCGAAGTTATGCGGACCTGTTGCTTGCGCAGCTCGG
>NZ_JBQSWK010000082.1:0-4261 GCF_052377065.1 Brachybacterium sp. AOP42-C2-15 | reverse complement strand
GGTTATGCGGCTGCTCCAATGTCTCGTGAGACATCCGACTTGCGCATAAAGGCAGGATCGAAGAACGTCAGCGACCCCAAGTGGTCGAGCAGCTTCTCCAGCTCCCGCTTCTTGGCGTAGGCCTTGGTGAAGCGCTCTTCGAGCTCGTCGAGGAACAAGGGCTTGATGAGCTTGAGGATGTTCGTCTCGGTCGTGTAATGCTCACCCAGCTTGCGGCGAGCCTTCTTGGACTTCACGGCCTGGAACAGGGAACCGAAGATCGCCGGAGAGATGCTGGACCAGTTGAAGTACGCGGCCTGCAGCAGCAGCTCGCGGGAGGCACGGTCGAAGTAGGGGATGTCGACGGGCTCGCCGAATACGGAGCCGTTGACGTAGGGGAACGCCATGATCAGGTCGTCCTCGCGCCCGTAGCGTTTGTCCTCTGGCTTGTTCAGGGCCTGGTAGAGGGTGGCGAGCTGGGCGCCGAGGTCGGAGCCGTCCTCGCTGGTGCGCTCTTCGATGTAGCGGGAGAACAGGTCCCGTTCCCACAGACCGGAGTCGTCGGCGTACAGGCAGAACAGGGTGCGGATCAGGAAGATCGACGCCTGGTGCTCGTCGTAGCCGGTGGACTCCAGGTGCTCGTACAGCTGGGCCATCAGCTGCGCCGCCTTGATCGACGCGGCCTCCTGCTCGGCCGAGCCGAACTTCGCGCGCCGGTAGCCGGCCAGGAACATCAGATCCTCCACGTGCGCCGGCAGCTCCTCGAGCCCGAACTCGAGCAGCCCGTCCTCGCCGGCCTCGACCGAGAGATCCAGTAGCCGGAACCTGCGGAAATCACTGGTGATCACGAAATCCGGGCGCTCATGCTCGGTGAGCGACTCGATGTAGTCCAGCGCCTGCGCCTCAGCCTTGACCAGATCAGAGCCCGCGGACTTCATCTCGACCAGTGCGGTCCCCGAGATCAGTGCGTCGATGTACCCCTGCCCGCCCGTGGAGGCACGCTGCGCACGCTTCTCGTACACCGCCGCCGTGGAGCGGGTGATCCCGAAGACCCGTAGCAGATCGCGTACGAACGACTGCGCCTCGCCGCGCTCGTACCCCTCGGCCTCTCTCCACTGCGCCACGAAGGCACCAGCTCGGGAGCGGATATCGGACAGCACGAGGGGCTTCTGACTCATGGGAAACATGATCCCAGGTCGGCCCACCCGGTAGCCGCGTTCTCGTGTGCTCGACTGTCACGTCTCGCTGAGACACTGAGGCATGCCGCTACGTAATCCTCAGTACCTTAACCGTACCGACTTCTACGATCACGCCGACTATCACGACATTGAGATCCCGCATCGTGTTGAGGTCGTGGCCCGAACCAGCACGACTCGCAGTGGAGGAGCGAAGCTGGGTCTCCAGGCGGTCGGTCTTCCTGTGGGTCTTGAAGGGCAGCTGGGTGACAGCGTCGAGCTGCAGAGTGCCTACGTCCTCGAGGTCGGAGAGAAGTCAACCTTCAGCAAGGTCCTCGATTCCATGGAGGCCGAAGAGCAGGCCGCCCTGACGGTGCTCCCTCGTCCGGGGGACGGGGATGAGCGATGGGTGGCCAGCCGAGACCAGCTCGTCGAGTTGGCGGGCACTATGAAGCTGAGCCCGGTTAGTTCGGTCGGGAAGATGATGAACGTCGTCCTCCAGCTCGTGCAGCGCGAGGACGTCGACATCGATGAACTCTTCTCGAAACGCTCTCGCGATAAGACTGACGACGAGAGCTTAGACGAAGACGAGCCGGAAGCAGACGCTGACGCCGAAGACGTCCCAACGCAGGCCAAGGAGATCCTCAAAGCGGTCTACCTACGCAACCAGATTCCCGAAATCCCGACCCTGTTCAAGCTGGAGCTCGATGGTGACGACGCCCCGTGGAGTGTGTACGTCAACTGCGAGCCTCGTCACTTCATCGGCGCCGGCGCCGCCGCCACCGACTCTGTGGAGGGCGAGGTCACGGTAGTCGGCGTCGTCAGAGAGTTCGTCGGGGACGATCCCACCGATGGATTCATATCGACCGAGAAGTGGACTCTGCACGGGTGGGAACGCACCATGCGGACGATGCTGCGCACTCACATGGATGACCTCACGGAATCGCTCATTCCGCAGTTCGACCCCACATGGGAGTTGGGGGAGGCGAGCTACTACATCGAGGGCCCTGCCGTCATCGTTGACGCGGTCGCGATCTTCTAAGACCCTGACCCACCGATGGGTGGGCTGGGAGTGTTCCGATGCGGACATAATCTAGTGCTCATATTAGAAGTTATGCGATCTTCCTGGTCGGTTGCAGTTCAGCGGGTTTTTGAGGGTCTCTTCGCACCATGGGAGGGGAGGCTGGCTGGGATGGGTCAGGCGTCCTCGTCGGTGAGGCCTTCCAGGGCGTTGTGGGCGGCGTGCTCGCGTAGGTGGTCGGCGGTGTAGGGGATGGTGAAGCGGACTTGTCCGTGGCCAGCGGCTTCGATGATGCCGTCGCGGATGAGCCGTCGGCGGTACTCGCCGGCGTATTGGGCGCTCACGCCCATGCGCTCAGCGATCTTCCCGGTGCGGGATGGGCCGTTGTCTTGGGCCATGGCGAGCAGGTATGTGCGATCAACGCTCGATAGCGGCCGCAGGGCGGGGGTATGGACGTGTCGGCCGAGGCGCCGTTGGGCGGCTGTGATCCCGGCGGTCACGTCCTCGGGAGTCACGGTGTCGGCGGTCTGGTGGGCTTTGAGGGCGTGGTAGCCCACCAGCTGGATCATGAACGGGTATCCGTCGACGGCGTCAGCTGCGACGTCGAGGGCTTGAATGTCGATCTCGCGGCCACTATCGGCGATCGTTCCCGCGAGGGCGGCTCGAACATCAGCGCGGCTCACGCGGCCGATGGGGTGGTGCTCTGCGCGGCGCAGGAACGTCGCCCCGGGATGGTCGAGGAGTTCCTCGATGGGAGTGGAGAGCCCCGCGGCCGCGAAAGCGAGCAGTCGTTCCTCTCGACGGCCGTACTGGATGATCTCGCCTAGCTTGCGGAGATCTTCGATATCGGTGGCCTGGACCTCGTCGATCGTGATCACGAGGCCTCGACCGGAGGGCTGGAGGGCATCGGTGAGCTCGGTGATCTGGGAGCGGAGGGTGGACTCAGCGGGGTAGCGCTCGGTCCAGGACGCACCGCCTCCGAGGGGACCGATGGTGCCACTCGCGGACTCGAGCTGCGACGGCAACTTGTCGGAGTGCTTCTGGAGCAGGCGCGGGAGGTGGTCTCGGGTGAGGCGCTCGAGGAGCCCGTTGCTGGAGCTCTCGGTGATGACCAGCCAGCCTGCGGTCTCAGCGGCTCGCCGGTATGAGTCGAGCAGCACGGTCTTTCCCATCCCTCGCTGCCCGGACAGGAGGATCGTCAGACCGGCGGGATCGAGGAGCCCGTCGAAGGTGTCCTCGAATTCGTCGAGCAGCTGATCGCGGCCTACCAGGAGGTGGGGGTAGGTGCCGAACGATGGCCTGAACAAGTTTCGCAACATCCAAAGAGTATAAAGGAATACGCTCGAATGCAAAGGGATCAAAAGGCTGCCGGGTCGTGGCAACACTAGTCTCGCGCGCCGGTCAGACGCCACCCTGGTGGCGACGCGGCATTGACTGCGTCGGCGCATCGTTCTCGAACCATGGGTCGCTCGGCGTTTTCATGGCCGCGATTCTGGCTCTGACGTTCCGACGCGTTGCACGAAGGCGTGCACCGATAGGTAGGTTGTCGACCCTTCCGGGACAGTACGCCGAGCACGGTCCTGACGCCCCGCTGGCCGTGAGGGGTCCTAATGCTCCGGGCGGCCTCGCGCTGCCGGGAGTCGGCAGATTTTGTCGCAATCCGAATGGTGGTTCGCCCCGAACTGGCAGGTCGATGGTCGGCGACCAGGGTGGTGGAGTTTCGCCGCCGCCCTTATGACACCTGCTCGAATCTATGAGCGCTGCCCGGAGGATCCATGATCATCAGCGAGTTCACTGACCGCGATGGTGACGCGCTCACGATTACCACGAACGCCGAGGGCGCATGGATCACCTGCACCAGCGCCCGGGATGAAGTGACGGTCGGCCCGTTTCCGTTCATAACCCTGGGGGCGGCCCTCGCCGAGGTTGGCCTCACAAGCACCGAGTTGCACGCACCCACGCCTGTGGGGCCGTAATGGCGGCGACACCCGTAGACGTTGTCGGGGGAGTGCGGGGGCGCGATCCGTGCACCCCATGAAGGGGAACCTGACCCTGCGGCTCACCTCCACCCGCCATGCTGCGCATA
>NZ_JBQSWK010000081.1:0-4343 GCF_052377065.1 Brachybacterium sp. AOP42-C2-15 | reverse complement strand
TCATAAGCAACGGGTCAGGCGGCCCAGTGGGATCGACCCTCTTCTACACGCTGTACCTCTACCAGAAGGCGTTCACCCAGTTCGAGATGGGATACGCATCCGCACTGGCATGGATCCTCGTCGCGATCATCGCCGCGTTCACCGCGGTGGCGTTCCTGAGCTCACGGCGCTGGGTCTTCTACTCGGATGAAGGGCGGTGAGAACCTTGGTCACGCTCGATGAACGACCCACCAAGAGCACACCGGCCCCCCGGCTGCGCCGGAAGGATGCGCTGCGGCTGAAGCGCATCGCTCTGCATGCCTTCCTCATCATGATCTGCATCGGGATGCTGTACCCGCTGCTGTGGATGATGCGCAGCTCGGTCCTCCCAGAGAATCAGATCTTCTCGAGCAGCTCGATGATCCCCAGCGAGATAGTGCTCAACAACTACGGGGAGGGATGGGTCGCCAACCCGCCGGGGTTCGGCCGCTTCCTCCTCAACTCAGCAGTCGTCGCCGGGGCCGCAGTGGTCGGGAACCTCGTCGCCTGCACCCTGGCGGCCTACGCGTTCGCTCGCGTCGACTTCCCCCTGAAGCGATTCTGGTTCGCGCTCATGCTGGCGACGGTGATGCTCCCGGGCCACGCCACCCTCATCCCCCAGTACACGATCTTCACCGCAGTGGGATGGGTGGACACTTACCTGCCGCTGATAGTTCCGAAGTTCCTCGCCACCGACGCGTTCTTCATCTTCCTCCTCGTGCAGTTCATGCGGAGCATCCCGCGGGAGCTGGACGAAGCTGCGGAAATCGATGGGTGCAATCACTTCCAGAGGTTCTATCGCGTGCTGCTGCCGGTGATGACTCCCGCCCTGGCGACCACGGCAGTCTTCACGTTCATCTGGACCTACGAAGACTTCATGGGCCCGCTCATCTATCTGGCCGATATCAACCGCTACACGGTCCCGCTCGGCCTGCGCATGTTCATGAACAGCATGGGCGAATCCTCGTACGGTCAGCTGTTCGCGATGACGACGCTATCCCTCGTGCCCGTTTTCATCATCTTCATGATCTTCCAGCGACGCCTGATCGAAGGCATCGCGACCACAGGCCTGAAGGGCTGATGCCATCCGACCGGAGTGTTGCTCTCGAGAATTCTGCGCCAAGGATCGACCACAGGACTTCAGAAAGAGGCAGTCGTGGAACCCGAAAACAACCACTTTGAGCTCGTCGTGTGCGGAGCAGGCTTGGCAGGGTTCGCCGCCGCCGTCTCTGCTGCGCGCGCCGGCATCGATGTGTGCCTGGTCCAGGATCGCCCGGTCCTCGGAGGCAACAGCTCCTCAGAGATCCGTGTATCCCCCCGCGGCGCCAGCACCTATCACGCCTACGCACGGGAAGGCGGAGTGCTGGCCGAGCTCATGGCGTCCGAGAGGATGAGAAACCATGAGCCGATCTTCGAGAACGGCTGGACGAACAGCGTCTGGGACCTCGCGCTGTACGACATGGCGGTGCGCACGAAGAACCTGACTCTCATGCTGAACACGTCCGTGCGCTCCGTGACGGTGCAGGACGGTCGGATCGTATCGGCGACGTGCTGGACCGCTGCGGCCGAGACCGAGACCGAGGTCCACGGAGAGATCTTCGTGGACTCCACGGGAGACGGGGTCATCGCGGTCCTCGCGGGATGCGAGTTCCGGAACGGCGAGGAGGCTCGGTCGGAGTTCGACGAACCGCATGCACCGCTCACCTCATCCCCCGACACCATGGGCAACTCCCTGCACTTCAAGACGAAGGATGTCGGCAGGCCGGTGAGCTTCGAGCTTCCCGACTGGGCAGTGGAGTACGACGACCCCGAGTTCTTCTACAAGCAGGGCCGGGTGCCGAACGATGTGCGCGGCGGGTACTGGTGGATAGAGCTCGGGAAGCCGTGGGACACGATCACCGACTCCGAGAAGATCCGCCATGAACTCACCCGCCACACGCTAGGGGTCTGGGACTGGATCAAGAACAAGGATCCGCGTACTCGGGAGAAGACGAAGAATCTCGCGCTGGATTGGCTCGGCCAGGTGCCCGGCACCCGCGAGAGCCGACGCATCATGGGCCTTCACCTGATGACCGAGCACGACCTCTTCCGGGAGGAGCCGTTCGAGGATGAGGTCGCCTATGGCGGATGGAACATCGATCTGCACACGCCCGGCGGGCTGCTCGCACCGACCAGCGAGCCGACGGCCGCCGCGGGGTATAACCTGCGCTCCGAAGAATCAGTGCGGGCCTACGTCGGCCCGTTCGGCATCCCCTTGCGATCCCTCATCGCCAAAGACGTCACCAACCTGATGATGGCAGGACGCAACATCTCCGCCACCCACGTGGCGCTCGGCTCGGTCCGCGTACAGGCGACCACCGCCACCATGGGACAGGCCGTGGGAACGGCCGCTGCATTAGCCCTGTCCCGCGACGTCGCTCTGCACGATCTTCCCTTCTCCCACGCGAGCGATGTCCAGCAGCAGCTGCTCAAGGACGGCTGCTTCCTGCCCCACGTGATAAATAAGGATCCCGAGGACCTCGCGCGTCATGCGGAGGTGTCCGCTTCCTCGGATGCGCCCTACCTGGGGGCATCGCCCGGCGACACCTGGGTCGCCGGCGGACTTCGCGAAGGAGGTCGGCAGCGGGAGGATCACCTCACATCCCTGCGCGGCCAGTGGTTCCCGGTCGAGACCGGAGCCGACGCGCCCGGACTGAGCTCAGTGCGCGTGAGGCTCCGGAACCACGGTTCGTCGCCCGTCAGCATCCCGGCAGTCCTCTCCCAGGTCGAGCACATCTGGGATTACCGCGTCGACACCGACATGGCCCTCGAGAAGACGGTACTCGAGGTCGAGCCCGGAGAGCACTGGGTCACGTGGGATGTCGCCATCGATCCCGCACGTCTGCGGCACGGTGAGCCCGGCGGGCAGTACCTCCGCCTCGACCTCAGCGCTTCTCCTGACGTCGAATGGATCCCCGCCGGACGGATTCTCCCTGGCGCGGTCTCCGCCTTCGAGATGACCCCCGGACGCATGCGTCGCTTCGGTGCCGGAGTGACACTGAGCCACCGTATAGAGCCTGCTCAGCATGCCTATCCCGCGATGAGCGTCATCTCGGGCACGGCGCGTCCCCACAATGCTCCCAATGCATGGCGCTCGGATCCCGGCCATCCCCTGGAGCAGTGGCTCCAGCTCGACTGGCACGAGCCCCAGGAGATCGGGTCGATCCACCTGAGTTTTGCGGGGAACCTGCTTCGCGAGTACGACCAGACCCCGGAGATGTGGTCAGACCCCCAGACCGTGCGGGACTACTGCATCCTCGCGAAGACCGAGACCGGGTGGCACGAGGTCGTCGCTCAGACGGGAAACGGGCTTCCGCGGAGAGTCCATGAACTCCCCCACGCAGTCACGACGACCGCGCTGCGTCTGGTCGTCCAGGCCACCAACGGGGACCCCTCGGCTGCCGTCTACGAGGTCCGTTGCTACGGACCGGACCAGTGACGTTCCCCTGCTCAGGGTCGGCCGCTAGACCAAGCATTCCTGGCTGACACTGAACGCGGTCGGATCCCGGCTGACGCAACCGGATGTCACCGATCCGCGCCGTCCACGGTGCCGAAGAACTTCCGCGCGGAGTCGGCGAGGCGGAGCGCTCCCGCCGGCGCAACATTCGGTATCCCCAGGCCGAGCGGCGTGATCGCACAGCCCTCCGTGCAGAAAGCGCCGCCGCCGGTGGGGAGGAAGATCCTCGTCGCGCAGCGGCGCCGGGACCGTCAGTGGGCTGCGGAGCCCGAGGTCCGAGGGACCCTGGTCGTGAACGCCTTGTGCGTCGCGTCCGTGCGATAGTCATCGCGCCGCCCGGCATCGCCGTCCTATCGTACTGACTCATCGTGTCGCACTGACTGAACACTTGGGCCGCTCCATGAGGTGAGGACCATCAAGCCTGCCTCCTCCTCGCAGCAAACAGGAGACACAGTCCCCGTAAGCCGCCGACGATTCCTGCGCCTCACTGCCGTCATCACCGCCGCCGGCCTCCTCACCACTGCCTGCAGCCCCCAGAACACGGAAGACCCCCGATGGACGGTGGCCAGATTTTCGCCGAGGCCGGCTTCGAGAGCCCGGAGGTCGAGACCCAGGTCGCAGTCGAGCATCTAGGCGAGGGCGTGCAGAAGCAGAGAGACCGCCTCGCATACGGCACCCAGGGCGCAGTGACCTTCGTGGTCGTGGTGGGCCACGAGCCCGAACTCTCCGTGCTTGTCGCGGTGCGACGCTCTGGACGCTGACGACCGCGGCTCAGCCTCTCAGCCGGTGATCTTCCGCGTCAGCGTCACGAGGCCCGGCCCGTCATACC
>NZ_JBQSWK010000080.1:0-4535 GCF_052377065.1 Brachybacterium sp. AOP42-C2-15 | reverse complement strand
CCATACCCCACAGCATAGTGTTCGGCATGCCGTAGTTCCAAACATGGGCATGGCGTAGACAAGTGAACCACATCGATGTTATTACTAGATACGCCGCTCCAAACATCGGTGAGGCACAACATGTAGTGGTTGGTGGCGTGGCGCGTCACAGCCAGAGAGCGAGGAGGATCGCTATGCCAGCCCCACCCGAGTCCCGGCGCGCCGCGCCCTCTGTGCGCGAGCTCGAGCCCGCCGAGTCGCCTGATCTCGTGTTCTTCTCGAGCGTGTCGGAGAACACCCGCCGCTTCGTCGAACGTCTCGACCGGCCCGCGGTCCGTATCCAGCTGCGGCCCCGGGTGGAGGGGCTGATCCGGGTTACGCGGCCCTTTGTGCTCGTGGTCCCCACGTACGGCGGAGGGGAACGCGCCGGGGCTGTGCCGAAGCAAGTGATCGCGTTCCTCAACGACCCCGCGAACCGGGAACTCATCCGGGGTGTGATCACGGCGGGGAACACGAACTTCGGCGAGCACTACTGCCTCGCCGGTCCCGTCATCTCTGCGAAATGCCAGGTCCCGGAGCTGTACCGCTTCGAGCTGCTCGGCACGCAGCGCGATATCGAACACGTGAACAACGGCCTGACCCGCTTCTGGGAGCAGGCCTCCGACAATCTGACATCCATTGAGAGGAAGACCGCATGACCGTCATCTCCCCAGAAGCCCCCGCCCGCACCGGGATCGGCGCGCGGAAGGACTACCACGCCCTCAACGCACAGCTGAACCTGTTCGCCTCGGACGGGTCGATCCAGTTCCACAAGGATCGGGAAGCCGCAGACGAATACCTGCGCCAGCACGTCGCCCCGAACACGAGAGCCTTCCCGAGCGTGGCCGAGCGCCTGGAGTGGCTGGTCGCGAACGACTACTACGAGCGGGCATTCCTCGACGCGTACCGTCCGGAGTTCCTCACCAACCTGCACGACCGTGCCCGCCGGGCCGGGCACCGTTTCCAGACCTTCCTCGGGGCGTTCAAGTTCTTCACCTCCTACGCCCTGAAGACGTTCGACGGCACCACCTACTTGGAAGGATTCGAAGAGCGCGTCGTCGCCACCGCGCTCTTCCTCGGGCAGGGCGACGAAGCCCTCGCGACCCGGCTCGTCGACGAGATGCTCTCCGGCCGCTTCCAGCCTGCGACACCGACGTTCCTGAACGCGGGGAAAGCGCAGCGCGGCGAGCTCGTCTCCTGCTTCCTGCTCCGCCTGGAGGACAACCTCGAATCCATTGGACGCAGCGTCAACTCCGCGCTGCAGCTGTCCAAGCGTGGGGGCGGGGTGGCGTTGTTGCTGACGAACCTGCGTGAGACCGGGGCGCCGATCAAGCAGATCGAGAACCAGGCTTCCGGGGTGGTGCCGGTGATGAAGATCCTCGAAGACAGCTTCAGCTACGCCAACCAGCTCGGTGCCCGGCAAGGAGCCGGAGCCGTGTATCTCCACGCGCACCACCCCGACATCCTGCGCTTCCTCGACACGAAGCGGGAGAACGCGGACGAGAAGATCCGCATCAAGACGCTCTCCCTCGGCGTCGTGATCCCCGACGTCACCTTCCAGCTCGCGAAGGAGAACCGGGACATGCACCTGTTCAGCCCCTACGACGTCGAGCGCGAGTACGGGAAGCCGCTGTCGGATCTGTCGGTGAACGACCACTACGACGAGCTGGTCGCGAACCCGCGGGTGCGGAAGACGACGATCAGCGCACGGGAGTTCTTCAAGACCCTCGCCGAGCTGCAGTTCGAATCCGGATACCCCTATGTGCTGTTCGAGGACACCGTCAACCGCGCGAACCCGCTGCAGGGGTGGATCAACATGTCCAACCTCTGCAGCGAGATCCTCCAGGTCAACACCCCGTCCCGTTACGACGCCGCGATCGGGTACGAGCAGGTCGGCCGGGACATCTCCTGCAACCTTGGCTCCCTCAACATCGCGCAGGCCTTCGCCTCACCGGACTTCGGCGCGACCGTGGAGACCGCGGTGCGGGCACTCACGAGCGTGTCCGATCAGACCGACATCGACGCGGTCCCCTCGATCGCGGCCGGGAACGACGCGTCGCACGCGATCGGTCTCGGGCAGATGAACCTGCACGGGTTCCTCGCCTCACAGCGCATCCGCTACGGCAGTGAGGAGGGCATCGACTTCACCGACATCTACTTCCTCACCGTCACCTACCATGCCCTGCGCGCTTCCAACCGGATCGCCATCGAACGCGGCACGGCCTTCGCCGGCTTCGAGACCTCCGCCTACGCCGACGGCACCTACTTCGATAAGTACACCGAGCGCGAGTGGCAGCCCGCCACCGAACGCGTCCGCGCCCTCTTCGCCGAGGCAGGCGTCGCGATCCCCACCCGCGGCGACTGGGCGCAGCTGCGGGAATCGGTGCGGCAGCACGGCATCTACAACGCCTACCTGCAGGCCATCCCGCCGACCGGATCAATCTCGTACGTGAACAACGCGACCGCGTCGATCCACCCGATCGCGGCGAAGATCGAGATCCGCAAAGAAGGCAAGCTCGGCCGCGTCTACTACCCCGCCCCGCACATGACCGACGACAACCTCGAGTTCTTCGAGGACGCGTACGAGATCGGCTACGAGAAGATCATCGACACCTACGCCGCCGCCACCCGCCACGTCGACCAAGGCCTCTCCCTGACGCTGTTCTTCCGCGACACCGCGACCACCCGCGACATCAACAAGGCACAGATCCACGCCTGGCGCGCCGGGATCAAGACCCTCTACTACATCCGCCTCCGCCAGCCCGCACTCGAAGGCACCGAAATCGAAGGCTGCGTCTCCTGCGCCCTCTGACCACATCATCCGATCTTCCCGAAGGAACACCCATGACCCTCACCGACACCACGCGCCCGATCACCGAGATCTCCGTCACCCCACCCGGCTACCGGCACGACCCAGCAGCCCGACTGCGTCCCATCAACTGGAACCGCGTCGGAGACGACAAAGACCTCGAGGTATGGAACCGCCTCACCGCGAACTTCTGGCTCCCCGAGAAAGTGCCCCTCTCCAACGACCTCCCCGCCTGGCAGAAACTCACCCAGGAAGAGCGCACGCTGACCATGCGCGTGTTCACCGGGCTCACCATGCTCGACACCGTACAAGCCACCGTCGGAGAGATCTGCCAGATCCAAGACGCCCGCACCGAACACGAAGAGGCCGTCTACACCAACATCGCCTTCATGCAGTCCGTACACGCACGCTCCTACTCCAGCGTGTTCTCCACCCTCACCTCGACACCCGAGATCGACGACGCCTACCGGTGGGCCATCGCGAACGACCTGCTCCAAGAGCGCTGCAAGAAGGTGCTCGCGCACTACTACGGAGATGACCCGCTCAAGCGCAAGGTCTCCTCCACGCTGCTCTCGTCCCTGCTGCTGTATGCGGGCTTCTACCTGCCGCTGCACTTCTCCGTCCACGCGACCCTCACGAACACCGCGGACATGATCCGGCTCATCCTGCGCGACAAGGCCGTGCACGGCTACTACTCCGGCTACAAGTACCAGCGCGGCCTCGAAACCCACACCCTCGCCGAGCAGGAACACATGCGCGAGTTCACCTATGCGCTCCTCGACGAGCTCTACGAGCTCGAACTGGCCTACTCCGGTGAGCTCTACGAACCGCTCGGCCTCATGGACGACGTCGCCGTCTTCGTCCGCTACAACGCGAACAAAGCACTCATGAACCTCGGCTACCCCGCCAGATTCACCCCGGAAGAAGCGGAAGTCAACCCGGAGATCCTCGCCGCCCTCGCACCCGGAGCAGACGAGAACCATGACTTCTTCTCCGGATCCGGGTCCTCCTACATCATCGGCAAAGCCGTCGACACCAGCGACGACGACTGGGACTTCTAACCGACCATCATTCCCACACTTACGCCTCAGAGAAAGAGAACCACACCTTGAGTAAGAGCATCTCCGTCCTTGTCGGCAGTCTGCGCCGCGGCTCCTACGCGCGCAAGATCGCCCACAACACCATCGGATACTTTCCCGACGGCTACGACGCACGCATCGTTGAGATCCGCGACCTTCCTCTCTACGACTTCGACTACGACGACCCCGACATCACCGACAAACCCACCCCGCCGGAGTACACGCAGTTCCGGGAGATCATCCAAGCCTCCGACGGTGTCCTGTTCGTCACACCAGAGAACAACCGCACCATCCCCGCCTGCCTGAAGAACGCCATCGACATCGGCTCCAAACCCAACAGCGATGTCGCCTGGAAGAACCTGCCTGCCGGGATCATCAGCCACTCCGTTGGCCGCATGGGCGGGTACAGCTCGCAGAAGAACCTCCGGCTCGCACTCTCATACTTCGACATGCCCACCCCCGGACAGCCCGAGGTCTTCCTCTCTCAATCACCCACGCTTCTCGATGAGGACGGGAACATCTCGCAAGAATCGACCGTGCAGTTCGTTCAGGACTACATCCTCCGCTTCGCTCGACTCATCGAAGGCCAAAACCCGGCGCGTTGATGCGATGCCAGCATCCCCGAAAGC
>NZ_JBQSWK010000079.1:0-4850 GCF_052377065.1 Brachybacterium sp. AOP42-C2-15 | reverse complement strand
TGATAACCCGTCTCAACCTCGAGGCCGTGCGGGCACTGGCCGCCAGTGGCGAGGTCGCCGCCAAGACCACCGACACCCCGGGCCATCTCGTGATCCGCATGGATGTCGACCCCACGGTGCAGCGGATCGCGGACATGAGCGACGACGAGCTGTCCCACGGCGTCGAGGGACCGCACAGGCTCCCAGGCTCCTCTGCGGGTCGCGACGTCCTGCTCTGCGTACGGTCGTTCGTCATCGCCACCGGGCACCTCGAAGGCCTCGGCGATCCGATCCCGCTGCGCACCGATCGCCGCGGCCGCGAGATCACCGGACGGACCATCTCGGTTACTATCGACCACCGTTTGAGCGACCTCACCTCCCGCCCTTCGAAGGCTGTCGAGAATGCCCGGTGGCTCGGCCGTCGGGCTCGTGTCGGCACCGGCGGCGCGGTGCTTCCCTTGCAGTCCTGACGCCCAGGTCCCGCATGCACACCGCGGCCGGCTGCCGCCACGCTTCCTGAACTCGAGTCCGACCACGAGCGCCTCACACCCAGCCGGGCACCTGTCCTGTCACGCGGTGCTCGCGCCCACTGCACCAGTACCCGGACGGGCCGGGTAACGAGGAGCAGGAGCCGCCATGACCGCCATCGTCCAGCACGCCGCACCCCATCCCGTCGACGAACCGCCCGCTGTGCAGGTCCTTCTTCGGACTGCCGAGTTCAGCGACGACCCCGAGGTGCTGGACGAGCTGGCCCGCACCGAGGTCACCGGCGAGGTGCTGCGGAAGATCGCGCACAACCCTTCAACCTCCGAGGTCACGCTGGAGCACCTGATCGACCTCGACCAGCGGTGGCTGACCTACCCCGTCACGCGTCGCCATGACCTCTCCCCCGAGTTCATCGACCGGATCGCCCGTCGGCTGACCGACCGCAACGCGATCTTCCACGCCTCCTCCGCACCGAACGCGGCCCCGGAGACCCTGCGCTACCTGGCCGCTCACCCGTCCGCACCTCCGGCCACTGCCGAGACTGTCACTCAGCGACTCGGCACGGGGCCGCTGTCGGTCGCGTAACCGCACTCCGGGCTGATCAGCCGACCGCCTGGAGATCATCGGCCATGAGCAAGGCCATCACGGCATAGGCGAGACCCCGAGGACCAAACTCCTCGGGGTCCTCTGTCACCAGCCCCATCGGCCGAGCGGCCGTGGCATGAGATGCGGTCGCCACAGTGCGTGGATCGGTTCGGGAATCACGATGCCGCCCCGTTCGCCGTCGAAGCGAGCAGTACCATCGTGGCCACCTACGCCAAAGGAGGCCGGCCGTGTGTGGTCGCTACGTGCTCGAGGTCGATGCCCAGGGGCTGCTGCACTCATATGCCGCGCACCCGGCACGAGACTTCGACTGGGAGCCGGTCTTCAGCGTCGCACCCCGGACGAAGGCCCCGGTGGTCCGCGAGCACTACGACAAGGATGCCGGGGAGGTGCAACGAACGCTGGAGTTCGCGCGCTGGGGCTACAAGCCCGCATGGGCCAAGGAGAAAGGGCCACGGCCCATCAACGCCCGCTTCGAGACCGTGCACACGAACGGCATGTTCCGGGCTGGGTTTGCGAGCTCTCGCGCCGTGGTGCCGATGTCGGGCTACTTCGAGTGGGTCGAGATGGACAACGGCAAGCAGCCCTACTACGTTCACGCCACCGATGAGCGTCTCCTCCACGCTGCGGGCCTGACTACGGCCGAGCAGAACGGCGACGGCGACTGGGACGTGAGCTTCACGATCATTACCCGCGAGGCTCGAGACGCTGCTGGTGATGTCCATGACCGGATGCCAGCGTTCCTGGACGAGGAGCTCATGAGTGAGTGGCTGGCACCGGGGAAGCTCGAGAAGGACGAGCGGGAGAACCTGCACGGGATGCTGGGCGACCTGTCCGAGAAGATCGCGGGGTCGCTGGTGACCCACCCGGTCGACCGGGCCGTGAACAACGTCCGCACACTCGACCGGAAGGACCCGAGCCTCATCGCGCCGCTCGTGCTGGGCTGATCCTCCGTGCCACTTGCGGATCAGCGCGGAGTGCATGCCCTGGCCGTGCACTGGCCGCGATAGCGAGAACGTCCCGCGAGGAGCGGGTTTCGCCCACTGGCGCGGGGCAACAGGGTGTCCGGAGGGAGGAGGCGACGTGGCGCTGACGCACTACGAGACACTCGGCGTGTCTCGGGACGCCTCGAGAGCCGAGATCACTGCTGCCTTCCGTGCCCAGATGCGGGCCCTGCACGGCGACGCTGGCGGGGACGACGAGCTCGCCAAGCACGTCAGCTCCGCGTACAACGTCCTGGCCAATGCTTCCAGGCGAGCCATCTACGACCGCACCCTGGCATCCCAGTCCCCCGCTGCCGCCTCCGATCCGTCACCGGCATCGGCGCCGACAGCGCCTCGACGTCGCGTGTTCCATCCCGAGCGCGGCACTCGAGCATCTTCGATGCTGGACGTCGATCCCACCTTATGGGACTGGTACGTCCCAGTCCACGATCGTCCGAGCGGCCCCGACGCGAAGTCGCCGCGCCGTCGGCCACTCTTCACGATCTTTCTCGTGGTCGCCTTCGTGGCGTGGGCAGTAGCCGGGGCGGCAACCGCTGCGATGCTCGGACTGCCGCTGGCTCGCATCGGAGCGGTCTCGACACCGGTCGCGCTGCTGTGCGGGGTGGGAATGCATCTCGTCTGGTCCGCACTGGTGGTCACGCGCAGCATCCTCCGACGGTGGGGCCTGATCGCAGCGCTACTCGTCGCAGCGGCCGGCGCCGCTTGCATCTACCTCGATGCCGGCACGCCACTGCCCATGCTCGGCAGCCCACTGTGCCTGATCGCAAGCACGCTCACGACGTATCTGTCCTTCGGCGTAGTGCTGTCCCGAAGCTCCCGGGAAGACGGGATCATCGACTCCTCGTTCATCACGCAGGTCGGCGCCACCTCACTTGGTTCCCGAAACGCGGACATCGAGCGGCTGCTCGGCGCCCTCACCGGTGCCTTCGGCCACCGCGACGGAGTGCGCGTGATCCTGTTACCCGACCGGGTTACTCCGCGGCCCTGCGCCGCCCTGGTGCGGTCGCAAGTCGTCGTAATCGTCGGACGGTCCGTGCGCCTGATCGCGATCCCTCCGCTGGGCGCCGACGGTCTGGAGATCTCAGGAACCGAGATCGTCAGCGACGGTCAGGTGTACCGCAATGTCGTCCACGATGAGGTGCAGGCACTCCGTAGGCGCTTCGGCCGCGGCTCGGAAGTTCATGGGTATGTCGTGCCCACGCTGCTATCGACTGTCCCGACGGAAATCGGGCAGGCTGGCGGGGTCTCATTCGGCTCGCTCACCCAGGTTCTCGGTGCCATCGGTAAGGGCGCCGGCCCGAGCCTCGATCGGCCCAACACGCTGTTCCGCCATCGGGCACTCGAATCCATGACGCTGCTTGTCTGAGCCTTGCAGCTGCCGGCCTAGAAGCTCATCACCGCCACCACCAGCGGGGGGTCGGTAGCTGGGCCTCCAATTCAACCGGAAGAATATCTAGGTCTCTCGCATCGGCGACGATCTCCTTCTCCATGCTCTCCAGGACGCGCGCGAAGACCCGATCGGCGGGGATATTGGCGACCCAAACCCGGCCGGTGGTAACCCTTGGCGCTTGGCGCGCACGGGCGAAGTACTCAGCTTGGCGAGGGTCGAGACTCCAGGAGAGCCCTTCACGGTTGGCTTCGGTCGCGCCGCGGTAAGCACGCACAGTCCGTCGGCGGCGAGACTTGACGATGCCGTCTTCCGTGTATGCGATGTGTTCGAACATCGCCCTCCAGGTCTCGACCGGTACCTGGCTGTTCGCCTCGCGACCCACCCAGGCTCGCGGCAAGAAGAGTGTGAGGGCCGCCCGTGAGATCTCTCCCCGACTGAACAACCTCACCAACTCAGATATTGGAGCCAGGTTGCCAGTGCGCTTTATGATGCCCTCGATCTCCTCGATGTCCACGTCGGTGTAAACGATCCGATTGCGGATCACCCAGCCTTCGACGTCTGCCCTTGTGACCATCTTTCAGCTCTCTTCGAGGGTGCTCGGTACAACAACCTTGCGACCGACGCTGGCCACGGCGTACTGGTTAGTCAAGTGGTGGGGTGGTAATCGGTGAAGAGCTCCCGGGCCACGTCAAGGACTTCCCGCAGTCGCGCGCTGAGTTCGCGCCGTGCTGCCGGCTCGATCACCCCGAGTCGCTCGATGATCTCGCGCCGGGTGGGGAACTCACCGATCGCATGGTGAGCGAAGTACACGCGTGCCACGTCAGCCGACCGAACTGGCTCGCGCTTCAGGCGTCGAGTGCGCAACCGTTCCCGCTCCTGGTCGAGCCGTTCGCATCGGGAGATGACGGCTCGGATCCGATCTGTCCAGTTCAGCGGGCCCGAATCCGCCGGCGAGTTAGCTGGAAGGCGGGCGTCGATCTCGATCGAAGCGTCCTCGAGCGGCACGGCTCGTGCGGTGCGCAGGTCATCTCGCGTGATGAGGACTGCCTGGCGTGCTGCGTCCTTCCGGGTGGCGCGCATTCGGTCGTTGTGGAAGGTCACGAGCTGCTCATCCGTCGGCTGGGATCCGTGCTCGGTCTCGAACAGCTGGCGGGACTTTCCGATGTGGGTGGTCTTGCGGTCCTTCGCGCTGCCACCAGGCACGCCTGCGGTGCCGTCGAGCAGCCCTTTGCGTCGGTCGTCGCGGATGCACGAGCGGGTCTCGGCCTCGAGGATCATCGGGAGGTTCGCGGTGTAGTTGAACACCGGGCTCGTGCCGGGCCCATCTTTGGCCTGCCAACGCTGAGCGACCATGCGCATCAGCGCTTGGCCGAAGTAGGACAGTGCGA
>NZ_JBQSWK010000078.1:0-4922 GCF_052377065.1 Brachybacterium sp. AOP42-C2-15 | reverse complement strand
CACAGCGACCTCGGGGGCGAAGTCGCCGCGCTGCGCGCCGACCTCGGCCGCGTTGGCAGCAACCTGAACCAGATCGCGCGAGCGCTCAACGTCGCCGAGCGCGGTGGCCCCGACGGGCCGACCGCCCGTGAAGCGCTCGATGCGATCGAGGCTGTGCGCGCTCAGCTCGCAGAGGTGCGCACCTGGACGAGGGAGCACCCGTGATCGCCAAGATCACCCGCGGGACTCGCGTCGGCGACATCGCCGCGTACCTGCACGGGCCGGGCAAGGCTGATGAGCACCAGTACGTCAAGGACGGACAGCGCCACTCCGGGGGCGTGGTGATCGCCTCGACCATCGGCGCGGAGGGCGCCATCGACCCCGCCGAGTGGGCCGCAGACCTGCGCCACACCCAGCAGACTCGGCCGGACATCACCAAGCCCATCTGGCAGACCTCCCTACGCGCCGCGCCGGGCGACCGGAAGATGGACGATCGCGAATGGGCCGACGCCGCCTCGCGCTTCATGGACGAGATGGACGTGGGTGATCGGCCCTGGGTCGCGGTCCGCCACGGTGACGATCACATCCATATCGTGCTGTCTCGCGTCAGCGACGACGGCGAGGTCTGGCACGGGCGCAACGATCGCCGGGCCGCGCAGCGCGCATGCACCGTTCTCGAGGAGGCTCACGGGCTCAGCCAGGCTCCCCGCCGGAAGGTACAGCCGAAGCGAGCTGTGACCACGCAGCGCGAGACCTGGCGCGAAGCAGCGAAGGTCTCCCCTCGGCAGCGGTCGCTACGCCGCAAAGCCCACCAGTTCACGCAGGCCCAATGGGATGCGCTCGACCCCGCCGTGCAGGGCGTCATTCACACGAACTCACCACAGCGCGTTCCTGGTGCTCACGTGCCCGAGCCCAAGGGGGCGAGAGGGGCTGGACCGGGGCGGGCACCAGCTGCGCAGCAGAGCCAGTACAGGCAGCGGGTCCGCCGGACAGCTGAGCGGCCGCAGGATCGTGGCTACGAGCGGTGAAGCTGCCGAGGGGCTACGCCCCTTGCCTCCGACGTCGATTGGCGCGACCTAACCTCAGCAGCTCCTTGAATCAGAAGAATGAGACCAAGAGTGAGGGCAACTAGTCCAGCGACGACTGCGGCGACTCCAAGGATGTCGGTGGATGAACCAGGTGCGCCCCCGTCTAATGCGTCGAAACGGGCAGACGCCCAGACCAGGGATCCGACCAGAATCCCAGCCCCACCAATGGTGACAACTAGCGCGACGATGACTTTTCTCGAGAGCATAGAGACGCCCCTTCCCCATGGGCGGTCGTGGTGACATCGATGTCGCGCCGCCGCTACGGCGAGCATAGGCCGGGCCGCAGGACCACGCAATGCTGGTGAAACGCACCGGAGGGCAGAGTGGCTAGCGATGTGGCTGCCGCGGGGCTCCGCCCCTTGCCTTCGAGGCTGGTGGGGTGCGTTCCAGCGCAGTAGATCAGCAGATCAGCAAGTCAGCACCTCAGTACGTTGGCCGGGCTCCGCCCCTTCATGTTCATGCCCTTACGGATCGACGACGAGGATGATCAGGGCGAGGCCGACTGACTGCTAGCACCGGTCCATCACGCGGCCGTGCGACTAGTTACCGGCCCGTAATGCGTCGCCACCAACCACGCCGGGGTGGTTCAGGTGGTTCATCCTGACCTAGGTCAGTGGACCGGCTGGGTGGTTCATCTGAGCCATGCCTGACCTGCGGTGACCGGTCGTGACCTAGGTCAGGGTGGGTCATTTGGGCGGGCTGACCTAGGTCACTGACCCAGGGGGTTGGACCAGGTGAACCAGCGGTGGACCGGGGTGGTTCGAGCAGGCGCATGGCCTGCTGTAGGTCTGCTATCCGGTCCTGGCGCTCCTGGGCGAGCTGCTCGGCGCTGGCGCGGCGCAGCCGCTCCTGCGCGAGCTCGTGCTCGAGCTCGGTGACCCGATCCGGAGGCGTAGCGGCAGGGGCCGGCTCTTCTGGCTCCTCGTCCCAGTCCACCGCGCCGGGCTGGTAGCCGGCCCCGATCAGATCGTTCACCGGGATGCGCCATTGGCCCTGGCTGGTCTTGTAGGCGTTGGGGAAGTCGCCTGCGGCCAGACGGCGCTTCAGCGTCGAGCGGGACACACCGCACCGCTCCTCGGCCTCGCGCAGCGTCCACGTCGGGCGGGCCATGCCCTCAGACCTCGTCGAGGGGCAGCGGCGGGGCGATCTCCGCCTGGCGCTCGGCCTCGCGCTCCTTGCGCGCCTTGTACACGCGGTAGCGGGTGGCGCGCTCCTTGATCCCGAAGTGCTCGGCGGTCTCGCGCCAGGTGTGCCCCTGGTCGTCGCGGTAGGCCCGGGTCGCCTCGCGCAGCTCCGCCAGGCGCGCGCGGCGGCGCGCCTCCTTCTCGGTGACCCGGTTCCTCATGCGGCGACCGTAGCAACGCGCCGGTGACCCGTTCGGGCGACACGCACGAAAGCGCGGTGCCTAGGCAAACATCTCGCGTAGGGTCAGAGCACCACCAAAAATTGAGCGCCCCACCGGTTGCAGCCGGTAGAGCGCTCGCTTCACCCCGAAGAGCCATTCGGGGAGAAAGCCTAGGGATGAGTCTAACGGACAGCCTGGCCCCGGTCCTAGCGATCGAGAGCCACCCCCGCACCACGGTCACGGACCCGCACGCCCGGCCCGAGTCGCCCGGCATCCGCTCCTCAGGATGGACCGACGAGGACGCACACCACCTCCTCGCCCACCTCGACCGGGACACCTTCCAGGCCTCACCCACGCGCGACTTCTCCCACGCCTGGCGCAAAGACCCCACGACCGGAGAGACCACACCGAAGCTCTACCCCGTCGGGTCACGGCACCTGCAGCGCGCTCAGTACGCCGTGCTCACTCACCCTCAGCGCGCCGCCGTGCTCGTCATCGACCTCGACCACCCCACCGGGGTGCAGGGAGGACAGGTCACCGCGATCCAGCCCAAGGTGCATACCCAGCTCGACCGGCTCGCGGTCGCGGGCTTCGGCCCCTCCTGGGTGGGCGTGAACCCGCTGAGCGGGAAGGCGCAGGCGCTGTGGCTGATCGATCCCGTCTACGCGGCCGAGGGCCGGCGCAGCTCAAACATGGCGCTGCTGGCGGTGGCCACCGATGAGCTGAACGTGGCGCTTGGCGGTGACCGCTCGTTCTCCCACCGCTTCTCCCGTTGGCCGCTGCACAGGTCTGGCGACCCCACCGCCTACCGTTGGCACTGCCAGCACCATCAGGTCGTGCGGCTGCGCGACCTCATCGAACACCTGCGAGAGATGACCAATCGGCCCCAGCACCAGCCACGACCTCAGTACGAGAGCGGCCGCGCCCGTATCGAGGCAGCCCGTCGCGCCACGGCCGAGGCGAAGGCTCGTGCAGCTGGCGAGGATGCTTCCCAGGTCTCTCCGGCAGCCGCAGGAGTCATCGACGGAGTGCGGGTGCTCTGGCAGTCCGACGGCCGCGCGGCCCGCGACGAGACCGCGTTCCGCCACGCACTGGTCACCGGCCACAGGCTCCGCGCGAAGGGCGAGCGGCTCACGGATGCCGCTCTGATCGACGCCTACGAGCAGGCCTACGCGATCGCTCAGGCGGTCGGCGCCGACTACCGCGAGCCCGACATACCCCCGATGCGCGATCGCCTCACGATGGCCCGCCGCATCCGCAGCTACGTCACCCGAGGCGGGACCAGCACCACCAGCACCGGCTCGCGCACCGACAGCGCCGGACGCAAGGCCCTGGCGACCATGGGCGCACGCGGAGGCAAGACCGCCGCGAAGCGCTGGACCGACCCCGAGAGCGAGTACGCACGCCAGCAGCGCGCGGCACTGGCCGCAGCCAACAAGCGCAAGAGCGTGAGCAGCCGCCGACGTGGCTATGAGATCGCGGACTGGTACCTCGACCGTCATCAGCGGACCGGAGAGTGGCCCACCCTCGCTGACGGCATGACAGCGCACAGCGTGAGCCGAGAGACCATCAAGCGAGCGCTCAAAGCCGCGGACATCGAGCTTCCCCGTGGCCGCAGACAGGCACCCCCGGAAAAGGGCTCACACCGTAGGCAGTAAACGGTTCCCCCCCTGGCCCCTCCACACTCTTGCGGGCGGGTGCGATCGGTCTTCACATCTCTCCTAGCGGTTCTGGACCACCCCCACGGGAGCACGCTGGCACGTGCAGCTTCCCGAGAAGTCCGTAGGCCCTACGTACCCCACCGGGATGCTTCCCACCGCTCACCGAGCGAGCGCAGCTCGGCCCCTGCGCCCGTGCCCCGCGCGGCCGCGCGTCACGCCTCCGCGACAGACCCCAGCGTCGGTGCGGGTTGGTCGTGCGACCCCTGGACGGGGTCGCCTCTCGACGCTTCGCGTCGATGCCGGGGCCCGACCCGGCCGCGCGTCGTCCCTCCTTTGCGGCCGCGCCCGTGCCGGTCCCCGGCCCCTGCCTCACAGCGCGCTGCATCCTCCTACGTCGGTGCGCTGAGAGACGATGCAAGGTATGATTGTGCGTGACACTATGGGGCGTACCGTTCGTTCCTCACTGCCCCATAGCGTCCCGCACAATCCACCTTGCTCCTACGCGGAGGGCGTGGGCGACCTGGCGGTCGCAGTCCTTGCAGGGCTCGGACGAAAGGGGTCGCCGTGCCGATCGAGGATCGCCCCGACCACGCCGCCGAGGCGGCGTTCAACCCCTATCTGGCGCTGTCTGCGACAGCGGCAGAGGAGCAGCCGGCTGCTCCGCCCACGCGGCCGCGCGCGGGTCGCCCGACCGCCGGCCCCGCGAAGCGCGAGCATCGCGTGGGCCTATCGCTAAGCGACGTCGAGCACGCCGCATGGAGCGCCGCCGCGAAGGACGCCGGGGTCGGCTCTCTGGCCCGCTGGGCACGCGAGCGCGTGACGAGCTCGCTGATTTTGGCGCACCTCGGG
>NZ_JBQSWK010000077.1:0-5360 GCF_052377065.1 Brachybacterium sp. AOP42-C2-15 | reverse complement strand
CGGCCGCGGATTCCGGAACCCGGAGAACTACCGGATGCGTATCCTGCTGACCAGCGCCGCGAGAACCGTAGCGTGAACACCCGCCCCAGCAGGGTCATTCACCACGAACCGCGAAGAGCCGTTTTGCTAGGATGTCGAGGGTCGTGCGGCGCCGAGCAACGTGCCTTCGGGCGACCTTCTCTCGGAGCGCGACAGCGCTTCATCGAACCATGAAGGAGTAGTCGGAATGTCCACTGCCAAGGTCGCTCTCGTCTCGGGCGCAGGTCAGGGAATCGGTCGCGGAATCGCGCTCCAGCTCGCGAAGGACGGCTTCGACGTCGCCGTCGCAGACCTCACGTTCCAGGAGGAGAAGTCGCGCGGCGTCGTCGCGGAGATCGAGGCGCTGGGCCGCCGTGCGATCTTCGTGGCTGCCGACGTGTCGAAGAAGGAAGACGTCGTCGCCGCTGTGGACGCAGCCGCCACGCAGCTCGGCGGGTTCGACGTCATCGTGAACAACGCGGGCATCGCGCAGGTCAAGCCGATCCTCGACGTGACGGCGGAAGAGCTCGACAAGATCTTCTCCATCAACGTGAACAGCGTGGTCTTCGGCATCCAGGCCGCTGCCGACAAGTTCATCGAGCTCGGTGTGAAGGGCAAGATCATCTCCGCCGCCTCGATCGCGTCGATCAAGGGCTTCCCGATCCTCGGCGCGTACTCGGCGTCGAAGTTCGCCGTGCGCGGCCTCACGCAGGTCGCGGCGCAGGAGCTCGCCCCGAAGGGCATCACCGTCAACGCGTACGCTCCCGGCATCGTCGGCACGGGCATGTGGGACCTCATCGACGAGAAGCTGTCGGAGATCAACGGCAAGCCGCGGGGCCAGAACCTCAAGGAGAACGTCGAGAGCATCGCCCTCGGCCGCATCGAGACGCCCGAAGACGTCGCGAACGTCGTGTCGTTCCTCGCAAGCGAGAAGGCCGACTACGTGACCGGCCAGGTGCTGCTCGTGGACGGCGGAATGCTCTACAACTGATGCATCCGAAGGGGGCGCGGGGAGGACATGTCCTTCCCGCGCCCCCTTTTTTTTGCGAAGTCTTCGCGAGGACGCCGCGCCCGGCCGGTTCCTCATCAGGCCGCCGGCAGGTGCCGGCGCCAGCTGAGCGCGACGATCCCGACGCTGACCGCCGCCAGGACCGCGCCGGCGAGGAACATCGTCGTGTACGGGATCCACGCGCCGAGCGCGGCGAGGATCGCCGGGATGAAGAACCCGAGATACGTCAGTGAGTAGTACACCGCGGTGAGTCCGGCAAGATCGCGCGGACCGGCGATCCGCTGAATCTCGCGCAGTCCCCCGACGAGCAGCATGCCGTAGGCCGCGCCGAGTGCCGCGGCGGCCACGAACGCCCAGGCGAGCGAGTTGAGGCTCACCGCGACGGCGGCCAGGATCATGGCGGGAACGGTGACCGTCAGCGCGATCCCGATGCCGCGGGCCGACAGCGGGGTGTCGACCTTCGCGGCGAACCGCTGCACCGCGACACCGCATCCGAGCGCGACGACGCACAGCAGACCCGCCACACCGATCTGCAGTCCCGGCGCCTGCGACATCATGAGGCCCGGCAGGATCGCGTACGCGCTTGCGGCGGTGCCGAAGACCCACGGCGCCATCGGGACGACGACGAGGAGGAACCGGCGGTGCATCGCGGTGGGGATGCGCAGGTCGGCGAGGAGCGGCCCAGAGGTGTCTCGGCGCGGCCGGCTCTCCGGCGCCGCCCACAGCAGCACGAGCGCGACGAGGGTGAGAGCGATGTGCAGGAGGTAGGGCGACGCGGTGGGGATCGGGCCGAACTGCCCGAGCGCCGCAGCGAATCCGGCGCCCAGCGCGAACCCGGACGTCAGTGCGAGTGCAGCGCGTGAGGCGCCACGGCCGTCGACGGCGCGGGTCGTGAACGGAGGCTCGGAGAGCTCTTTCACCCAGCTCGTGCCGACTGCCATCACGAGCCCCAGCGCGATACCCGACAGCACCCGCCCGGCGAACAGGAGCGGCATCGAGGAAGCCCCGACGGCGAGGAGCGTGCTGCCCGCAATCGCGATGATCGGGGCGGGGACGAACAGCGGTCGGCGGCCGTACCGGTCGGACAACGGGCCGCCGAGAAGGAGCGCGGGCACGATGCCCAGGACATATGCCCCGAGCAGTACATTCACGCTGAAGGCGCTCATCTGGTCGATCTGGCGGTACATCACGAGCAGCGGTGTGAACTCGTTTCCACCCCACGCGACAGCGAACAGGGCAGCGCTCACGCGCATCCAGGGGACGATCGCGATCCGCTCTCCGGCGGCGGCTCCCTCGGAGGACATCTCACTCATGACAGCAGCTCCCGGTGGGTCTTCTTGATGTGACGGCCGAGTGCCACCTCGAACGCCGCGGTCTCGCCATCGCCGATGAGGCGGACGAGCAATCCGTGATCGTCGAGCACCTGCTCGGCTCGGTCGTCGCGTCGCCAGAGCGACCACGCGAGCATCCGCCTCTGCCGATCGCGCAGCGTCGCGAAGAACTCTGCGAGCAGGGCGTTGCCGCCGGCCGCGACGATCCGGGCGTGGAAGGCCGTGTCTGCCTCGGCGAGCCGCGCGAGGTCGGATGCCTCGTACGCGCGGCGTTGCTCGTCGAGAATGTCGGAGAGCTCGTCGACGACGTCCTGCACCCGTTCGGAGTCACGGACGAGCCGCCGCACGGCATCGGTCTCGATGAGGATGCGCGCCTCGACGACGTCGTCGAGCTCTCCCGGCGTCACATCGCGGATCAGCGCACCGCGCTTGGGGTACAGCCGCATCCACCCCTCGACCTGCAAGCGCAGGAACGCCTCGCGGACGGGGGTGCGGCTCATCCCGAGTTCATCGGCGATCGTTCCTTCGCTGACCATCGTCCCGCCGGCGAGATCGCCGTCGAGGATCCGCTCCTTGACCTTCGCGTACGCGGCATCCGCGGCGGATGCCTCCGTCTCCTGATGCTCCATGACCCCGTCCCCGTGCTGATGAACAAGATAGATACTAGTTGCATCTCAGCCCGGTGCAAAGTGGCTCTTCGGACATTCGGTGGGGGTCATGGGGTGAGGCCGCCGGCGGCGAGGAGCATGCGGAGGCGGTAGTTGTGCCGGTTGCGATAGCCGCGGGCGAGGCGCCGGTGCAGCTCGATGATTCCGTTGATCGCCTCGGTGCCGCCGTTGTTCGCGCGCCCGGTCGCGAAATACGCGAGGAACGCTCACCGCCACCGGCGCAGGGTGCGACCGAGGCGGGCGATCTCCGGGATCGGGCAGGTGTGGAATGTCTCGGCGACTCGCTCCGCGATTCGGCGGCCCTCGGCGAGATCCTTCGCGTGGTAGGCGGATCGCAGTTGCTGCGCGCACTGCCACGCAACGAACACCTCGTCGTGCGCAGGATCTGCCTCGATCGCCGCGGCCAGCCTAACTCGCTGCTTGTCGGTGAGGTTCTCCGCTCCGGCGCGCAGGATGGTCTGGATCCCGTAGAGCGGCTCTCCCTTGCGTCCGCGGTGGCCGAGCGTGTCGTGTTGCACTCTGCGGCGGACCTCGTCGACCGCGGCGGTGCCGAGTTTCACGACATGGAACGCGTCGAGCACCGCGACAGCGTCTTCCAGCTTGTCGTTGATCGCGGTCTTGTATCCGGCGAAGGGATCCAACGCCGCCACCTCCACGTTTTTCCGGAACGCGTCGCCGCGCTCACCGAGCCAAGTCGCGTAGGCCTTCCCGGACCGGCCGGGTACGAGATCCAGTAGCCGCGCACGCACCCGGCCGTGCTCGTCGCGGGTGAGGTCGACCATCCCCGTCAGTTCCTTCGGACCGCGCTTGCGTGGATCGACGTGATGCCAGACATGCTCGTCGACACCGAGCGTCGTGACGCCATCGAACCGGGATTCGTCCGCGGCGAGGCACACGAGTTCGGGCTCGACGGCGCGCCACACGGTCTTCCACGATGTTCCGAGCTGACGGGCGAGCCCAGCGATGGTCGCGTGCTCGCCTCGTAGCTGTCCGATAGCCCAGGCGATAGTGCGCTTCGTGATCGACCCCCGGTGAGCGACCAGCGACGGGGGGCGTGGGGAACGGATTGGTGACAACTGATCGTTAGTGCCGGGAGGCGCTGACGGGGAGGATGTCATCATGCCCGGCCCCTATCCCAGAGAGTTCCGCGAGGACGTCGTCGCTGTCGCTCGCAACCGTGAGAGCGGCGTCACCATCAAACAGATCGCCGCCGACTTCGGTATCAGCGAAGCGACGTTGCAGAACTGGCTCCGTCAAGCCGACGTCGAAGACGGTAACCGTCCCGGCCAGACCGCCGCGGACGCCGCCGAGGCGCGGGAGTTGAAGAAGCGGATCCGGTTGCTCGAGCAGGAGAACGAGGTCCTCCGCCGTGCGGCGGCGTATCTGTCGCAGGCGAACCTGCGGCTTGGTGGCTCCCCAAAATGACGTACCCGCTCGTATCTGAGCTCGCCGACGCGGGGATCCCCGTGACGGTGTCGTGCCGGGTTCTCAAGCTCGCCCGCCAGCCCTACTACCGGTGGCGCAACGACCCCGTCCGGGACGCGGACCTGCTCCGCGCATATCGGATCAATGAAGCGCCCTGGGTTTCGTTCCGTGGTTAGACGGTCGCGGGCGCGGTCGTCGTCAGGTGAGTGTAGGCCGCTTCGACGCTCGCTGGGGTGCGGTAGCCGAGAGCTTCGTGGAGCCGGGCCGTGTTCCACCAGTGGACCCAGCCCATCGTGGCGAGCTCGACCTCGCTGACGGACTCCCAGATCCGCTTCGAGTAGATCAGCTCCGCCTTATAGAGGCCGTTCACGGTCTCGGCCAGCGCGTTATCGTAGCTATCTCCCACCGTGCCGACTGACGCTTTCACCCCGGCCGCGACGAGAGCATCCGAATAGGCCAGTGAGACGTACTGACTGCCCCTGTCGGAGTGATGGATCAATCCGCTTCCATTCCTGCTGGTCCCGGTCGAAAGAAGTGCGTGCTCCAGCGCGAGCAATGGCAGCGACTGCGTGTGAAGCGGGCTCTTCCCGGTTCGTGGTGATGGGGAGCGTCGCGTCGTAGGCGCAGAACGGCCCGTGGTCCTGCTGTGATGGGTGTTGTCAAGACATCCACATTCCAGAGGACCACGAGCCTGTGCATGAGAGTACTGGTTCGCAGCGTGATGCTGCGAGCACGATCTTCAACCTGCCCAACTACCGCGTCATCGACGCCATCGACCTGCCCGACGGGGACCGGCGGGTGGTGATCGCCTCGACCGTCCCGCCAGGTTGTCCGTCCTGCGGGGTGCTGGCGACGAAGGTCCACTCCCGCCGGTCACAGCAGGTCCGGGACGTTCCCGTCGCTGGCGCG
>NZ_JBQSWK010000076.1:0-5372 GCF_052377065.1 Brachybacterium sp. AOP42-C2-15 | reverse complement strand
AGGGTCTCAAGCTCACTCCCACTCCCACAAAGATGTCCGGCGGCGACCTACTCTCCCACACCCTCCCGAGTGCAGTACCATCGGCGCAATCGAGCTTAGCTTCCGGGTTCGGAATGGAACCGGGCGTTTCCTCGACGCTATGACCGCCGTAACACAATGAGACAACCAGACCACCAGAACACCAACCCCTCAAAAAGAGAGCCGACGTTCTGAGGAGTTGTTCCTCGAGAACCGCACAGTGGACGCAAACACGCATAAACAATAAAAATGTTGTAGTAAGTCATCAGCCATTAGTACCAGTCAGCTCCACACATTGCTGTGCTTCCACATCTGGCCTATCAACCCAGTCATCTACTGGGGGCCTCTCACACCCGAAGGTGTATGGATATCTCATCTCGAAGCAGGCTTCCCGCTTAGATGCTTTCAGCGGTTATCCCTTCCCGACGTAGCCAACCAGCCATGCCCTTGGCAGAACAACTGGCACACCAGAGGTCAGTCCATCCCGGTCCTCTCGTACTAGGGACAGGACTTCTCAAATATCCAACGCGCGCAGCGGATAGGGACCGAACTGTCTCACGACGTTCTAAACCCAGCTCGCGTACCGCTTTAATGGGCGAACAGCCCAACCCTTGGGACCAACTCCAGCCCCAGGATGCGACGAGCCGACATCGAGGTGCCAAACCATGCCGTCGATATGAGCTCTTGGGCAAGATCAGCCTGTTATCCCCGGGGTACCTTTTATCCGTTGAGCGACACCCATTCCACAATGAGGTGCCGGATCACTAGTTCCTGCTTTCGCACCTGCCCGACATGTCTGTCTCGCAGTCAAGCTCCCTTGTGCACTTACACTCAACACCTGATTGCCAACCAGGCTGAGGGAACCTTTGAGCGCCTCCGTTACTCTTTAGGAGGCAACCGCCCCAGTTAAACTACCCATCAGACACTGTCCCTGATCCGGATCACGGACCGAGGTTAGGAATCCAAAACGACCAGAGTGGTATTTCAACAATGACTCCACACTCACTGGCGTGAATGCTTCCAAGTCTCCCACCTATCCTACACAAGCCGTTCCGAACACCAATATCAAACTATAGTAAAGGTCCCGGGGTCTTTCCGTCCTGCTGCGCGTAACGAGCATCTTTACTCGTAATGCAATTTCGCCGAGTTCGCGGTTGAGACAGTGGAGAAGTCGTTACGCCATTCGTGCAGGTCGGAACTTACCCGACAAGGAATTTCGCTACCTTAGGATGGTTATAGTTACCACCGCCGTTTACTGGGGCTTAAATTCTCAGCTTCGACACCGAAGTGTCTAACCGGTCCTCTTAACCTTCCAGCACCGGGCAGGCGTCAGTCCGTATACAGCGTCTTACGACTTCGCACGGACCTGTGTTTTTAGTAAACAGTCGCTTCTCCCTGGTCTCTGCGGCCCTCACCGCTCTCACGGTTCGGGCCCCCCTTCTCCCGAAGTTACGGGGGCATTTTGCCGAGTTCCTTAACCACGATTCTCTCGAACGCCTCGGTATTCTCTACCTGATCACCTGAGTCGGTTTAGGGTACGGGCGACCGTATTCGTCACGCCGGAACTTTTCTTGGCAGTACAGGATCACTCACCTACGCCCATACGGGATCCCCATCACGTCTGACCCTTAATGACCCCAGCATTACCCGGGGTCGGGCTGCACGCTTAGACGGACTATTCCATTAAGTCCGCGGAAGCTACCTCTCTGCGTCATTCCTCGCGCTGACCTACTACAACCTTGGTTCCCAGCCTCGTCAACCTCCACACCCCGAAGGGCATGGGGAAAACTCGGGTGGTTAGCATCGACTGCCTCGGTATGGGTCCTCCTACGATCGGTTCGGGAATATCAACCCGATGTCCATCGACTACGCCTGTCGGCCTCGCCTTAGGTCCCGACTAACCCAGGGCGGATAAACCTGGCCCTGGAACCCTTGATCAATCGGCGGACGGGTTTCTCACCCGTCTTTCGCTACTCATGCCTGCATTCTCACTCGTACAGCCTCCACCACTGGGTTCCCCCGCGGCTTCGCTGGCTGCACGACGCTCCCCTACCCATCCAGCCACAAGGACTGAATGACACAGCTTCGGCGGTGTGCTTGAGCCCCGCTAAATTGTCGGCGCAGAATCACTTGACCAGTGAGCTATTACGCACTCTTTCAAGGGTGGCTGCTTCTAAGCCAACCTCCTGGTTGTCTCAGCAACTCCACATCCTTTTCCACTTAGCACACGCTTAGGGGCCTTAGCTGATGTTCTGGGCTGTTTCCCTCTCGACTATGAAGCTTATCCCCCACAGTCTCACTGCTGCGCTCTAGCGTACCGGCATTCGGAGTTTGGCTAAGGTCAGTAACCCGGTGGGGCCCATCGCCTATCCAGTGCTCTACCTCCGGTACGGAACACGCAACGCTGCACCTAAATGCATTTCGGGGAGAACCAGCTATCACGAAGTTTGATTGGCCTTTCACCCCTATCCACAGGTCATCCCCTCCATTTTCAACTGAAGTGGGTTCGCGCCTCCACGCGGTCTTACCCGCGCTTCACACTGCCCATGGATAGATCACTTCGCTTCGGGTCTAGAGCCGGCGACTGAACGCCCCGTTCAGACTCGCTTTCGCTACGGCTACCCCACACGGGTTAACCTCGCCACCGACCACTAACTCGCAGGCTCATTCTTCAAAAGGCACGCCGTCACCCCTAAAGGCTCCGACGGATTGTAAGCACACGGTTTCAGGTACTATTTCACTCCCCTCCCGGGGTGCTTTTCACCTTTCCCTCACGGTACTTGTCCGCTATCGGTCAAGAGGTAGTATTTAGGCTTACCAGGTGGTCCTGGCAGATTCACACCAGATTTCACGGGTCCGGTGTTACTTGGGAACAGCATCGCGCCGTACATCGATTTCGTCTACGGGGGTCACACCCTCTACGCCGTCGCACTCAACACGACTTCGACTATCGCTATACGTCCACGCCGAGCTGCCGGCAGACAGCCCTGATACGTCCCACAACCCCCAACCTGCAACCCCTGCCGGGTATCACACAGACCAGGTTTAGCCTCATCCGATTTCGCTCGCCACTACTCACGGAATCACTTTTGTTTTCTCTTCCTGCGGGTACTGAGATGTTTCACTTCCCCGCGTTCCCTCCACACCGCCTATACATTCAGCGGTGGGTACCACGACATGACTCGTGGTGGGTTTCCCCATTCGGACATCCTCGGATCACAGTTCGGTTGTCAACTCCCCGAGGCTTAACGCAGACTCCCACGTCCTTCGTCGGCTCCTCTTGCCAAGGCATCCACCGTGTGCCCTTTAAAACTTACGGCAACACACAAAGACACAAAATCTTTAAAATTGCTTACAAGATGCTCGCGTCCACTATGCAGTTCTCAAGAAACAACCCCACACCAACCCCACCCACGCATTCGCGCCAGGCAAGATCAGGGAGGACCAGCCACACACCCCAAAAAAGACCCTCCCGAAGGACGGTCCCGTTGGGGCTGCGTGCAGCCTCACAACCCAATAGCGTGTCTCCACCTCAAACCACCCAGCACACCCGCTTTCCACACCCCCAAAAGGAGCGGTACTCACAAGCCATGCCAGCTGATGAAGCGCCTATTCGTTGATGTTCCACCCTTGAGCAACCACCCCCACCACACTCGGGCAGGAAAATGGCCACCATAATTGGTGATGCTCCTTAGAAAGGAGGTGATCCAGCCGCACCTTCCGGTACGGCTACCTTGTTACGACTTAGTCCCAATCACCGATCCCACCTTCGACAGCTCCCTCACGAGGATGGGCCACTGGCTTCGGGTGTTACCGACTTTCGTGACTTGACGGGCGGTGTGTACAAGGCCCGGGAACGTATTCACCGCAGCGTTGCTGATCTGCGATTACTAGCGACTCCGACTTCATGGGGTCGAGTTGCAGACCCCAATCCGAACTGAGGCCGGCTTTTTGGGATTCGCTCCACCTCACAGTTTCGCAACCCATTGTACCGACCATTGTAGCATGCTTGAAGCCCAAGACATAAGGGGCATGATGATTTGACGTCGTCCCCACCTTCCTCCGAGTTGACCCCGGCAGTCTCCTATGAGTCCCCACCATGACGTGCTGGCAACATAGAACGAGGGTTGCGCTCGTTGCGGGACTTAACCCAACATCTCACGACACGAGCTGACGACAACCATGCACCACCTGTGCACCAGTCCGAAGAAAACCACATCTCTGCAGTCGCCCGGTGCATGTCAAGCCTTGGTAAGGTTCTTCGCGTTGCATCGAATTAATCAGCATGCTCCGCCGCTTGTGCGGGCCCCCGTCAATTCCTTTGAGTTTTAGCCTTGCGGCCGTACTCCCCAGGCGGGGCACTTAATGCGTTAGCTACGACGCGGAAAACGTGGAATGTCCCCCACATCTAGTGCCCAACGTTTACGGCATGGACTACCAGGGTATCTAATCCTGTTCGCTACCCATGCTTTCGCTCCTCAGTGTCAGTAATGGCCCAGAGACCTGCCTTCGCCATCGGTGTTCTTCCTGATATCTGCGCATTTCACCGCTACACCAGGAGTTCCAGTCTCCCCTACCACACTCTAGCCTGCCCGTACCCACCGCACGCCCGAGGTTGAGCCTCGGGTTTTCACGGCAGACGCGACAAGCCACCTACGAGCTCTTTACGCCCAATAATTCCGGACAACGCTTGCGCCCTACGTATTACCGCGGCTGCTGGCACGTAGTTAGCCGGCGCTTCTTCTGCAGGTACCGTCACTTTCGCTTCTTCCCTACTGAAAGAGGTTTACAACCCGAAGGCCGTCATCCCTCACGCGGCGTCGCTGCATCAGGCTTTCGCCCATTGTGCAATATTCCCCACTGCTGCCTCCCGTAGGAGTCTGGGCCGTGTCTCAGTCCCAGTGTGGCCGGTCGCCCTCTCAGGCCGGCTACCCGTCATCGTCTTGGTGAGCCATTACCTCACCAACAAACTGATAGGCCGCGAGTCCATCCCTCACCGATAAATCTTTCCAACAACCACCATGCGGTAGAAGTTCATATCCGGTATTAGCCACGATTTCCCGAGGTTATCCCGAAGTGAGGGGCAGGTTACTCACGTGTTACTCACCCGTTCGCCACTAATCAGGTAGTGCAAGCACCACCGTCATCGTTCGACTTGCATGTGTTAAGCACGCCGCCAGCGTTCGTCCTGAGCCAGGATCAAACTCTCCATGAAAAAACATGAAAAACAGTATCCTGACAACATAAACAAACAACCAGCATATAACTGCTGTATCATCCGTATTATAATTGCCATTCAAAATAATGGCATCAACAAACAGACACGCTATTGAGATATCAAGCAACACGCGCAC
>NZ_JBQSWK010000075.1:0-6050 GCF_052377065.1 Brachybacterium sp. AOP42-C2-15 | reverse complement strand
GCAACTTTCGATCGAACTCGTACAGGCGGGTTACGTCGTGGAACGATGTTCCTTCATCGAACTCATCGAGTCGCTGACCAGCATCAGCCTCGCGCCGGTACGCGAACCAGTAGCCACTCAAGCGGTAGTAGTTGACATGCGAGAGCCAGTGCTCTGCCTCTCCGTCGTCGACAACCATGCCTCGTTTGCGGAGAAGCTCGATCTGGGCTGCCACCTCGGTGTACTTCTTGATGTTCGTCATCGAACGCCCCCAGACAGAGATCCAGCCCGCACCGAATAAATCCGGCCGGGCTGAACGATTGGCTACAGGCTACCAGCTGACGGGGACATGTCGCTGCCAACTGGGTCACTAGCGTCCGATCTCGGCAGGCGCCGGCAGGGTGCCCACTCCGGCCGCCGCTTTGCCCGGTGCGCTGGAGGCACTCGAACACGCCGGCATCACCGCGAGCGACATCGCACGCGGGCCCGGACTCCCCCTCCCGATTTTCGAGATCATCACAGCTCGCTCACCCCACACTGAACCGGAACCTACGCACGACACCGATCACGATGGCGTGGGCGTGAACTCGCTTCTGCAGGTGGCCGGGATGCACCAGTGATTCCATCCTGCGTTGGGCCACCCGGCAGGTGAAGGTCGGTCTTCTGCGGTGCTGAAAGCGTCGTCCGCCCGCTGATGAAGCCATGGAGTGTGGCGATTCGGGTCGGAGCGTCACCATGAGAGCTGAGCCCTATTTGCCCAGCCGGCCAGTTGGGGGAGTGGGTGGTGCTAGGTGCGCTCCAGCTCCTGCGGGTCAAGCGGAGCTCCGGGCGATACGCGGTGGAATGCAGACCGGCCATCCCCGTGGCGTTCCGGGAAGCGGAGCATGCGCGAGGGCCAGATCGCGTTGAGGTGGTGATGCCAAGCGCGGGCATCGTTGCTCGGGGCTTCACCGCGGATGACGTGATCTGGGTAGAACTCGCGCACCACGTCTCGAAGGAGGGAAGTCGCGAGGCCGGTGTGTTGTAGCGGGTAGGCGACCTGCACCTGCTTGATGATGAGGGCCGGTCGCTCGGGTACGCCGTCGGGCTCGTCGATCCGTGCTGTGGACTCCTTCAGCATCATCTCGGTCGCCCATTCGGGCGTAGCCAGGCCCTCCAGCGTTGCCCAAGGATGTCTCACCGCTCCCAGCACCGTGATGCACCTGTAGATGTGCACGTACCCGCCTGGGCTGCGATAGACACTGAAGAGCTGTCCGAGCGGAGCCACATGAGGGACCGACCGCAACGAGAACTCGCGACGAGTCTCAATCTGGGCACCGAGATTTTCCCAAGCACTGGGGATGGCATGCCATGGAAGAAGGCGTTCTCGAAGCGCAAGACGCTTGGACTGCTCGCTCGCCCCGGACAGGGACTCACTCAGCGCCCCTCCCCCAGACCCCCATCCGGCCATCTGGGGTTACTTATCCCTAAGTTCTGGGTAGACCTTCTGGATCGCATTCAGCACAAGGTCTCGTTGGCTGATGCCATGCTCAGCGGCCGCGATCTTGAGCCGGCGGTGGAAGTCCTTGTCGAGGTCGATTGCGAGGCGCACGGTCTCGACGACCGGCTTCTCGGCGAAGCTGCTTGCGAAGCCCTTGCCGGCGCTGCGCGGGTTGCGTCCCATGGCTGCACCCAACTTGTCGGTGTTCTTAGGCATCGGTTGCTCCCTGAAGGATCGTCAGGATCTCTGCGGCCAACTTGTCGTAGCCATGCAGCTCGGTCGGTCGGGAGATGCCGGCGACTTGACGCACGGCTTCCCGCTTGGGGATATAGCTCTCGAGAGCGTGCACGCGCTCCCCTGCCGCTTCGCGCAGCGCTGCCCGCGCGAGACGGAACGTCGTCGATCCAGTCTCGGCTCGGGCCAGGAACAGAGCCGCTCGCGTATCCCCGATCGCCTCAAGCGCCGACCATGCTCGAGACAGCTCGAGACTGGACTGCAGGGTCGGGATCAGGACGAGGTCTGCTGCAGCCGTTGCGGCATCGAGGACCTCGGCGACACCCGGAGGGGTGTCGATGACAACGAACTGCGTACGAGGTAGGGCACGGCGAATCGTCGCAGCGGAGCCCGGGACTACCTCAAAGGGCAGCGCCACTCCCCCGTCCTGCGCGTTGTAAGCCCACTCAGTGGCGGACGCCTGAGGGTCAGCGTCGACGACAGTGACGTCGCCATGTTCAGCGAGGGCCGTCGCGACGAAGATCGACGTGACCGTCTTGGACACCCCGCCCTTCGGGTTCAGGCATGTGATCACAGTGGTCATGCCCACCACCATAAGACCACTCCCCCAACTGTGCACAGCCCCGTCCACCCAGATGTTGCTAGCCCCAGATGGGGAAATGGGGGGATGGCCAGGCCTAGAGGTGTCGACGCAGGTCAACGACACGCAGGGGGATACGACAAAGCGCCGCGTACTGCAGTCTGGCGTGTAGCGTCGACGCAACGACAGAAAAATGAGCGCCCAACCGGTGGCAGCCAGTTGGACGCTCGCTTCACCCCGAACTATGAACTTCGGGGAGAAAGCCTGGTCATGACCATACCTTCGTCTCCCGACAGTGGGGGAGGGGACACGCCCAGCGTGTCTCCCACGGCACAGCCGCCGACCTCCTTGCGCCCGTGGGACGACCTCGAGCCGGGCCCGCGCCCCTCACAGTGGACCGACCCATCCACCGGCCAGGCGATCCACAGCTACAGTCCCGACCTGTTCGCGGCGCCGAGCGCACCGGGGATCCGCTCCTGCGGGTGGGACGACATCCAGGCCATGACCTTCCTGCAGCACCTCGGTAGAGATGCCTTCCAGGCCAGCCGAGACCGTGACTTCTCGAAAGCCTGGAAGAAGAACCCCGAGACAGGGGAGACCAAGCCCCGCATGTTCCCTGTCGGGACGCCAGCACTCGAACGGTGCCAGTACGCCGTCCTGACCCATCCCCAGTACACGGCAGCGCTCGTCTTGGACATCGACCGGCCCAGCCATGAGAGCGGCGGGCAGGTCACCAATCTCCACTCCAAGGTCCACACCGTCCTGGACCGTCTAGCTGTCGCCGGCTACGGCCCTGCCTGGCTGGGGATCAACCCCCTCAACGGAAAAGCCCAGGCGATCTGGCTGATCGACCCGGTCTACGCGGGGGAGGGACGCTCGAGCCCAAACACTCGTCTCCTGACGATCGCTACGACCGAGCTGAACCAGCTCCTCGGTGGCGACCTCGCCTTCAGCCACCGCTTCTCCAGGTGGCCCCTCCACAAGTCGAGCGACCCCACCGCATACCGTTGGCACTGCCAGCACAACCAGATCGTTCGCCTGACAGACCTGGTGGCGGAGGTTCGAAGAATGACCAACACACAGACCCCCGGACGAGGCGAAGGGGAGAAGCAGTACCCCAGCGGTCGAGACCGTATCGAAGCAGCCCGCAAAGCCACGGCTGAAGCGAAGATGCTGCGGGAACTCGCTGAGCAGCTGCCAGAGACCGCCCAGATCGCGCCAGCAGCGGCAGGCGTGATCGACGGTGTTCGAGTGATGTGGATCAGCACAGGACGAGCCGCCCGCGACGAGACCGCCTTCCGCCACGCTCTGGCCACAGCACACCGCCTCAAGAAGGCCGGAGAGGCACTCAAGGATGCGAAGCTCATCGACGCCTACGAGCGGGGCTACAACGTCGCCCAAGCCGTCGGAGGCGATGGCCGCGAACCCGACATGCCTCCCATGCGCGACCGTCTCACCATGGCCCGCCGTGTCCGCGGGTACGTCACCGCCGGCGTCACGAACCCCACGACACGTACAGGCGGCGCCACACGCATGTCCAGCGCCGGCCGCAAAGCCCTAGCAACCCTCGGACGCCGCGGAGGCCAGCGCGCCGCCGAACGATGGAAAGACCCGGAGAGCGAGTACGCACAACAACAGCGAGCAAACCTCTCGTCAGCCAACGCCCTTCGCTCCTACAGCACCGACGAGCACAAGGGGCAGCTGCTCGCGCTCATCTCCAACTATCGGCGCCAAGGCCTGGAAGTCCCGACGACACGAGAGCTCGCTCGAGAGTTGGGCCTCAGCCTTCGCCGCACGCAGGAGCTCCGCAAAGCACTTGGGCTCCCGGGTAGACGCGGTCGCCCGCCCCTCTCCACTAAAAGCGCGAAGCCGTAAGCGGTATACGGTTCCCCCGCGCCCTCTCGGGTGCGAACTCCATCTTTGTGACTCCTACACGGGCCCGCAGACTGGACTCTCCTCCTGCTCTGAGCATGTCAGTACCACCCGTAGATGAGTTGCTGGATCAGGCACTCTCGCCGGAAGCAGCCGGCTACGCGGTGACCACACTCGGACGGAGCCATTTCCTTCGAGCGCGTCAGCGCTCCTCCTGCGTCGGATCATGCAACTGATCCATGAAGCGGCTGTACTTGTCGAGCTCCTGGCTGCGCGATTCGGTGTCGTGGTGCCAGTACCGCTCCTTGAGGACCGGAAGCATCTCCTGCACGGCAGCACGTAGGTAGAACCCACGGGAGCGCCCGGTGTGCTGCGCGAGCCGGTCGAGCTCGGCCACAAGCTCGGAGTCCATACGGACGGAGACGACCTTGTCCCCCAGCCGCTCCAGACCGCGCTTCTCATTGGCAGAATCGTAGATCTGACTCATGGTAAACAATGTTTACACATGGCGCTCCCGCTGTCATGCTGGAACCAACATCGAGGACTGGTGGTGATCGTTGTGTTGGGTTGGTCGGGATACCTCAAGGACGCGAGCACGGGGGAGCGCCTGGGCTACCTGGGGGATCTACACGACTATGGCGACCTCGATGCCCGTGCGCTGGCGGGTGAGGTCGAGCAGGAGACCTGGGGTGGGTATCCGACGACGTTCACCGGCCCGGCCGCTGCGTTCGCCAGTTGGATCGAAGCTCTCAAGGAGAGCAACTTTCGCCAACGACTCGTCCGTGCCGAGCAGTCCAGCGAACGTCCCGGGGGAGCGCGAACCGCGACCGCGCGCGAGGCGAAGAAGATAGCGATGGACACGCTGCGATCTGTCGATCCCGAGCGCCGCATCCGAGTAGATCTGTGGGACCAAAGCTGACCACTCGAAGCCTCGCACCTCGCCACGACCCTCGAGCCACAGCAGCGGGGAACACGCTATGCATGGTCGCAAAGAGAGGAGAGTGCAATGACGCATGAACCGATGAGTGTGCGAGTAGAGGCGCATCGATGGTCCAGTGGATGGGAGCTGCACATCCTCGGCAGCGCGGACTTGATCACGCAGACCGAGTCCGGCTGGGACTCGTTCGACGACGCTGAGCGGCAAACGCGGGACTACCTCGAGACCGTCTTCGACGGCGCCGACTTCTCCCGAGTCTCCTTCGAGTTCGTCGAGAAGAGCGACGCACGCTGATTCGCTCGAGCTACGTCGCGGCAGCGTGGCACGTTGGAAGATCCGGCGCCGGCTGGCCCCACGACCCCTCGTCGGGGTCGTACATCGACGCTACGCGTCGATAGCCGGGGACCGACCCGGCCGCGCGTCGTCCCTCCTTTGCGGCCGCGACCGGCCCGGTCCCCGGCCCCTGTTTCCAGCGCGCTGTGTTCCTCCTACGTCGGAGCGCTGGAAACGATGCAAGGTATGATTGAGCGTGACACAACGGGGCGCACCGTTCGTTCCTCACTGCCCCGTCGTGTCCCACTCAATCCACCTTGCTCCTACGCGGAGAGCGTGGGCGACCTGCCGGTCGCGGTCTTCGCCAGGGCTCAGACAAAGGAGGAGCATCGTGCCGATCGATCGACACGCTGGTCGCCCCGCGCCGGCCCACGGGACGCCCCCGGCAGCTGCCGACCAGCCGGCAACTCTTGCAGAGCAGGAGCTGCCCGCGTGGCTCCAGGACGTCATCGCGCAGTCGAACCGCGAAGCCGCGCTACGCCGCGAGGCGCAGCTCGAGCAACCCGATTCCGCGACCCGCAAAGGCGCGGGCCGCCCGGCGATGGGCGATGCCAAGCGCACACACCGCGTGGGCATCTCGCTGAGCCAGGACGAGCTTGAAGCGTGGCGACACCTCGCCGAAGCCGACGGCAGAG
>NZ_JBQSWK010000074.1:0-6050 GCF_052377065.1 Brachybacterium sp. AOP42-C2-15 | reverse complement strand
CGTATCGGTACGGTGTAGGGCAATGACACAGGTGTTTTCAGGTTGCGATACAGGGGCGGGATCACGATGACGCGATCACTTACCAGCGATATGTGCCGAAGCTTGGCCGCGCTAACTTCATTCACAGTCGCCGGGGCGATGGTCCTTGCGGGAGCGGGTCTGGCATCCGCCGAACAGCCCGCGACGGATGCTGCATCCGCGCAGAGCGTGGAAGAGTCTCTCCAGAATCTGGAGGAGGTGAACCCCGGATTGCTGGCCGTGCCGGTCGAATCCGAAACGCATGGGTTGGCTGGATCAAGCCACTCGGTCCCCATTGGGGGAGGGAGCGTCGAAGTCTCTAGTAGCCCCGCCGAAGGCGTTAGCCTCCGCAGTTCGGAGGGTGAAGCTCTGAGCATCCAGTTGCCACATGCGAACAGCGCTGAGCCGGTTGAAGTGCTCGAAGACGGAACGTTTGCGTATCCAGGCGAGGATAGTGCCAATGCAGTGGTGGTCACTGAGCAAGGTGTGCAGATGTTGACTACGATCGCCAATGAGGGTGCATCCTCGACGTTCGCTTACGAGATCGATCTCAGTGTGGGTGAAACCCTGGAGCTGGTCCCCAGCGGGGCGGCAGTCGTCGTGGACTCTGCCGGCGAGACGGTACTAGCCTTCGGGGAGCCGTGGGCTAGTGACGCGGAGGGTAAGGAAGTTGAGACGTGGTTCGAGGTCAACGGCTCGACCCTGACTCAGGTCGCTGATCATACGTCCGATGAGGATGTCACCTATCCGGTGGTCTCCGACCCGATCGTCCTGGCCCCGTGGATGGTTAGGTGCCTGGTAGGGATCGGCCTCAAGAGTCCTGACATCACCCGTATCGCGCAGTTGGGAACGCCCTATTCCATCCTGGCCGCCTTCGGCCGAGGGGCCGTCGCCTGCGTCTTCATGAAGTGATAGTCATGTTTCGTCGACGAAGCGTGCCCGAGCTGGAAGGACAGTTGCGCGAAGTGGAGGAACGTATTTCAGCTCATCCACTCGCCTCAGAGCGTGTAGTAGAGGCCCAGAAGCTGGTCGAAGAACGCAACGGGAAAGACCAAAAAGCACTTTCGAGAGAGCTGTCCGAAAGAGGCTTGCCCAGTCTCGAAGAGCTGGGCCAGATCCAGTTTCGGAATACTGCTAGTTGGTGGCGACTCCATCGTGACCAGAAGCGCTTATCCCGGCAGATCCAGAAACGCCGGACATAGGCTTCCGAACTCACTTTTCCTTAATCGGGAGAGCGGGGAGATTATTTTGCGTGAGCGGCCGCGTAGACGGACCCGATCACCGCTCCGGGCTTGCTTAGCAGTGTCCGGCTCTCAGGCACGACTAGCAGGTGGTTAACCATCTTCTGGGTACTTTCGAGGCTTCGATACCAATAGCCCCGGAAATGATGTGGACTCAGCGCCAGAGATCTCTCAGCGTGGTCACGAGTCGTAACTAGAGCGGCGCCGTCCTTTGGGGTAAACCCTGGGTCATCCTGGATTGCTGCGATAAGGGTTACGTAGGCGAGGTCGGACATCGCTTTCGAAAATGCAAAGCGAGACGACGGCATGTCTATATAAATCGACTTGAGAGCTTCCCATGGCTCCCCCCAAAGGCGTTGCTCTCGTTCGTGGTGGGAAACGGAGAGGGGGGTGAGGAGTAGGAAGTGTCGGCCAGGATCGCCGAGAGCTAAGCCCGCCGGAGTTTCCTCCAATGGCCCGAATCGCTTCACGCGCGTCAGCTCCTCTTGCTCATGATTACCGGCGACGCTGGACGGAGAGAGCTTAGCGCGAAAGGGGTGAAGCTCCGCTCTTAAGCAACTATTCTATGCGACGTTCGCGACGCGGAAGGTCTTTGCTTAACTGGCCATCAGCCCAGGGGTAGTTCTGGTTGCTCGAGGTAGCGGTACAGCGTGGATCGGCTGATTCCGTGGTCACGCGCGATTTGCACCTTAGGCGTGCCGGCCAGGGCGGCGTTGCGGACGGAGCGGATCTGGTCGCTCTCGAGGGTGCGGGGCCGGCCCTTGTAAACCCCACGCTTCTTCGCCGCGGCGATGCCCTCGGTCTGGCGCTGGCGGATGAGCTCACGCTCGAACTGAGCGAACGCGCCCATCATGTTCAGCTGAAACGAGGCCATCGGGTCCGTGTCGCCCGGGGCGAAGGTGAGTCGCTCCTTGAGGAACTCGATGCTCGCACCCTTCCTGGGGTGCTGATCGGTGTGTTCGGTCGGGTCGCCGGTGATCTGCTGGACGATGTCGTTGAGGTCGATCACCGAGCGGGCGAGACGGTCCATAGAGGCGACCACGACATGGTCGCCGTGGCGGACGTGCCGGATCAGCGCCTGCAGCTGTGGGCGGTCGACCGCGCTCTTGCCGGACTGCTTCTCAGTGAAGGTCTGGTCGCACTCCCCCACCGCTTCGAGCTGCCGCGCGAGGTTTTGGCCAGCCGACGAAACCCGGAGGTAGGCGACGCGCTGTCCCAGGGTCCGATGTGTGTCACTCATGTTCTAGACCCTAGCCGAGACATGTGCCAAAAGCCGCTATTGGACCCTGTGGAACAGGAGCGATATGTGGATGTGATGGCTCAGTGGCGCGGTTCTGTGCTCGCTCAGTGGCGGGGCATGGGCGGTCAGGAGGTGGTCGTGGTGCGGCGCAGCTCGCGGTAGATGGTGGTGCGGGAGACGTTGAACAGCTCGGCGAGCTCGGCCTGGGTGTGCTCGCCAGCCGTGTGCAAGGTCAGTAGGTGCTTGCGCTGAGAGGGCGAGAGCTTGGGCTTCTTGCCTTTGAGCTTGCCCTTGGATCTGGCGATGGCCATACCCTCGCGGGTGCGCAGACGGATGAGGTCCGCCTCGAACTCGGCCACCATGCCGAGCACGTTGAAGAGCAGCCGGCCCACGGCGTCATTGGGGTCGTAGACGCTGCCGCCGAGACTGAGCGCCACTCCCTTGATGGTGAGTTCGTCGGCGATGTCCCTCGCATCGGGGAGTGAGCGGGCCAGCCGGTCGAGCTTGGCGACCACCAGGGTGTCGCCGTCCCGGGTCGCGGCCAGTGCCTCGCGGAGCCCGGGCCGGGCGCGGTTCGTTCCGGTCAGGCCGTGGTCGAAGTAGATGTTTTTGCCCTCGACTCCGAGGCGCTCGAGCGCCTCTCGTTGGGCGGAGAGATCTTGCTCGAGGGTCGAGACGCGCGCGTAGCCGACATGCATGTCGACATTGTTGCAGTTAACCTCCCCTCACCGCTCACGTCACCGTACGGGTCTTGCGTACATGACGACCCCTCGTAAAGAGGCGTCGAGGAGGACGCTCGCTCGACATACGGTGAAGGATCCCCTATCGGGCGATTGCTCACTGCAGCTGTTCGCTTCGCCAGCTGCCCGCGAGGGCCACTAGTCCAGCATGAGCTCTACGTCGTAGGCCGGCCCGAGCTCGGCCACCAGAAGACGGTGCAGCTCGATGCCTTCGGCTCGGTGCTCCGCACCCGCCGCGGAAGAGTCCCAGCCGCGCTCCCAGTCGTAGTGCGCATTGAAGAAGGCCGCCCAAGCCGTCAGTCGCCGCTTCAGTGGCTGGGAGAGTTCCCAGTCGCTCTCATCGGTCAAGCCGTCGGTCCAAAGGGGCCATTCAGCGGTGTAGTCGTTCATCAGTCGCACCTGGATCGGTTTCATGCCAGCCAGTGTGCAGCCGGGAGGGAGCCTTGGCGACCTCGATGACGCCAGCGAGCTGTCACAGACAACCGCCACTCAGCGTTCACATCCACAAGCGATACTCCGCCGGCGGCCGTCTCGTTTGGGTATACCTCAGCGAGACGTTCCGATGACAGCTGGCCAGCCACCCTTTGGGCAGCGCGAGCTCCGTCCGGGACGCAATTACTGGCACTTCAGTGCTCAGCCCCCGTTGAGACCTTCCCAGGTGCCAATCTCGGTCACGCCATCGGCCTGGTAGGCCGTGATGGGGATATAGGCGAGGCCCTCGTCGTTGGTCTCTGTCGCCATGTTTTTCACGGTCTCGTTCCACTCGAGTGCCTCTTCCGGCGAGTTGACGTGCCCGCCTTCGAGGCGGATCAGCTCCTCCGCATAGATGTAGCCGACCGCACCGTCGGGCATCTCTACCGCAACGAGGTCTGGCATGGCGTCGTACGATTCCACATCAGAAGAGGAGCCGTAGGTCTGGCCGTTCGCGTTCGTGGGGAAGCTTGGACTCGGCGCGCCCTCATCGGCGGCGGGCTCTGCCTCCGCGTCGGGTGCCGGCTCGGTGGCGGGACTGGCCACGACGGGTGCTGCCTGGCTGGGCGTGGTGGGACCGCTCCCAGCGATCAGGAAGCCAGTGGTCATGCCGGTGACCAGTAGCGCGGCCGCTCCGGCGATGACAGCAGCAGTGCGGTGGCGGGGAAGTCTCTGCGAGGACATCTGTACGGCACCTCCAGACGGCATTCGGACTGCGTCGGTGTCCCATCTCGGTATTTCGAGCGTGGGCCAGGCGTTGTGCTGAATCTGCCAACAGTACCGGCCCGGGGTGACGGGCGCCACTAACGCGGCAGGGCTGCGCACCTCGCGTGACAAGTTTCGGTCCAGGATTGTGGAGCATCTTCATATGCGACAACGAAGCGCCGGCGGCCCTGCTGCTGATGTGCCGCAATGGACCGTTTATGACGCGGGCTGCGGATCGCACTCGGCTAGCCTGGATTGATGAGCGTCACCCTTTCGATCGACTCACGGAAGCTCGACATCCTCGGCATCATGTCAACCACCGCAGGCGGTCTCGGGGTCGCACTCACGGTCTGGGGGCAACTAGCGCGGCAAGAGCTGTATTCGTTCTATGTGTTCAACGGGCACGGGACGGCGGACGGCCTCATGCTGATCCCGTTTATTCCAGGGTTGATCTGCGTCGTTCTCGCCCTTGGGCTCGGCACGGCCAGCCTGCGTAGCCGGGACAGCGGGAGAACGTGGGCAATAGTGGGCCTCATTGCGGGAGCTGTTGCGGTCGCCTTCATGGTGTCTGGCATACCCGTCAATTTGGTGCCTGACCCCCGGATTCCACAAGGGCCCCTGTGAGCATCTTTGGTGCGTTCGCGGTTCACCCCTGAACCGACCGTTTAGGGATTGCTGACCTCCAGGCGCGTTCCGCGGCTTGGTCGTCGGCTGCCGCACGAAGCTGTTCGGCGGTTGTGATGTTTGGGGTTGCGAGCCGAGTGGGGTCCTCGTAGACGCCAGAGGCCGCCCCCAACAGGTGCGGCCCCTGGCGTTACGATCGGGAGAACTGTGCTATCTGAACTCTAGGGAGACTTTACTGGCGGAGGCGCCAGAGCCGAAACAATTTCCCGACTGCCATGATTCTCCGCGTATTGCCCAGCTCGTGTATCGATCCAGACCGGAACAATGAGCTCGCGCACGAGCCTGTTTGCCAGCAGCAAGAGTGGGGCATGAGACCGTTGCGTAGAAGGATGTTCCGGTGTAATAGCCGTGTTCGACGCTATCTAGTCGCTCCGTTCTCTTTATTAGCTTGCCCGTACACCCGCTAGAGGTTGCTGTGCTGACGGTTGTGGTTTTGACCTGATCCGCATGGGCCAGACCAACCATCCCGGTCCACAGGCTGAGAGACAGCAACGCCGTTGCGGCTACGCGCATAGATCGTGATCGAGTTGGCATTCTCGAAGCCTTCGCTTTCTTGTTTAAGCGCCCAGCGAAAGGGCGTAGTACGTCAAGTAAATGGTAAAGGCTGGCGAAATTATTTCGACCACACCTACTAGGCACATCCACCAGGATCTGGCATATATGCCCAAGCAAACTGTAACTATCCCGAGGAGGGGAACAAAAAGGAAAGCGAGACTGTTCGCGAGTGGAGACAATACGCATAACGCCAACGAAATCGCAGCTATACTCAAGGTTGAAATGGTAGCCATCTGTTTTCGTGATTGCGCGCCATTCGGAGTTGTCGCACTTTTGTCGGACATGCCATCCTCCACTGCTAGCATTTTACGGCGATTTGGGCCGCGAAATACGTTTTCACGGCGGTTGCTGCGATCTTCTCGGTCGTATGCATACGGTTGTAAGTGCGATTAATGG
>NZ_JBQSWK010000073.1:0-6058 GCF_052377065.1 Brachybacterium sp. AOP42-C2-15 | reverse complement strand
CGGTCCCACGTGCCCAGGACTCGACGGCCAGCAGTCCTGCGACCCCGTCGGCGTGCGCGGCACGCGGACGCTCCGGGCGCTCGAGCACCTCGCGGATCAGCGCGGTGATGCCGAGGAAATCGAGGTGCCCCTCGAAGAAGGCGTCCACCGCCTCTTCGTTGACGGCGTTGTAGACGGCCATCGCGCCACCGCCCTCCCGGTGCGCAGCGCGGGCCAGAGCGATCGCGTCGAAGGTGTCCTCGTCGACCGGTTCGAAGGTCCAGGACTGGGCTGCGGAGAAGTCCAGCGCCGTGGCGAGGCCGGGGAGCTTCTCCGGGTGCGCGAGCGCCCAGCCGATGGCGTGGCGCATGTCCGGCGGGCTGGCCTGAGCGATCGTCGCTCCGTCGATGAGCGTGACCATCGAGTGCACGATCGACTGCGGGTGGACGACCACCTGCACCCGATCCTCCGGCAGGTCGAACTGGAAGCAGGCCTCGATCACCTCGAGCGCCTTGTTGACCAGGGTGGCGGAGTTGGTCGTGATCACGCGGCCCATCGACCAGGTGGGGTGGTTCAGTGCCTGCTCCGGGGTGACGCCGGCGAGCTGCTCGCGAGTCCACCCGCGGAACGGGCCTCCGGAGGCGGTGACCACCAGATGGTCGATCTGGTCATGGCGCACCCCGGCCAGGGCCTGCGCGATCGCGGTGTGTTCGGAATCGACGGGAAGGATCTGTCCGGGCGCCACGGCCTCGGTCACCAGGTGACCGCCCACGACGAGCGATTCCTTGTTGGCCAGAGCGAGCCGGGCACCGGAGGCGAGCACGGCGAGGGTGGGCAGCAGACCGACGGAGCCGGTGATGGCGTTGAGCACCACGTCCCCGTCACCGAGGGATCCCGCGAGGTCGATGACGGCGTCCTGCCCGGCTGCGATCCGCGGCGCGGGGAGGCCGGCGTCGCGGCAGGCGCGTTGCACAGCACTGTCGACCTGAGCGGCGTGGGCAGGGTCGGAGACCACCAGATGCTCTGGCCGGTGGGCGAGGACCTGCTCGGCCACCAGCTCTGGACGGGTGCCACCGACGGCGAGGCCGTGGACATGTGCGATGTCCGGGAAGCGGTGCAGCACGTCGAGCGCCTGGGTGCCGATGGATCCGGTGGACCCCAGCAGGACCAGCCTCCGCACGGGGGTGCTGGTCACGGAACGGAAGCCATCACGTCCGCGACATGGTCGAGGTAGACGTCCACCACGGCCTCGCGATAGCCGTCGGGACCCCGACGACGACCGAAGGCGGCGCGCCGCACGTCATCGACGCTCATCGGATGGCCGTCGGTGAAATAGGCGACGAGCTGGTCGCACAGGGCGTCGACATCTGCCTTGTCATAGGCGGCCTCCCCCTGTGCGGCCGGAGCGAAGCGATCCCCTGCAGGGCGTTCGAGGCGCTCCTTGAGCACCTCGGCCCGCTCGGTGAGCTGTGCGACCCAGGAGTCCTCGCCATGCTGGGTGATCGCGTCATCGCGGGCCTGCAGCGCGAAGGCATCCGAGAGCCGGTCCAGGGCCTCGTCCACCACGCGCATGTCGTAGCCGCCCCGCTCGGTGCCGAAGCTGGCCGCGGTGATGTCGCCCCCGCTGAACGAGGGGTCACGACCCTCATAGGCGGTGCGCGCGCGGGAGAGGAACTCGTCGACCTCGCGCATGTCGTATCCGACGCTGAAGCGCGAGACACGCTCGAACGATGTGCTCACCAGGTAGGTCCTTCCTCGGTGCTGACGGGGTCCCACTGTAACGGCGTGGGAGGGATGGGTCGGGGAGGCGTGCGGGGCAGTTGCCGCTGCGCCGCGCTCAGCGGCCGCGCAGGAGGCGGGAGAGGAAGCCCCTCTTCTCGGCGGGATGCGGGACGGGGTGTCCCGCTCCCCGCGCGGGCCCGGACTGAGCGGGAGCAGACTGTGCCGGAACAGACTGCGCGAGCCCGGACTGTGCAGGGTCCCTTAGTGCGGGGTTCCCCGCGGGCATGGCGTCCTGTGCAGGCGCGGCCTGCGCTGCGGCGCCGTCGGCAGCGAGCGCAACGAAGCGCGGTGCGAGCACATCGTCGAGGAAGGCGTCGACCTCGGCCATCTCGTAGGCCTCACAGAACCGGGTCGGGGTGAAGCGCATGTCCAGCACGCTCTCTGCGTTGACCGAGCCGTCGCCGGTCTTGAGCGCCTGCTCGCAGCGATCGAGGAAGTCATCGACCTCGGCCATGTCGTAGCCATCACGGAATCGGGTCGGGGTGAAGCGGACGTCCATCAGCTGTGCTCCTGGGAATCAGTCGGTGGCGGCCGCGATGGCCTCGACGCGGGCGACCCGCGCCTCACGATCCTCGCGGCGGGTGTCGGACTCGATCACTTCGGCCGCCAGCTGGCCGCAGGCACCATCGATGTCGGAACCGCGGGTGTCTCGGATGGTGGCGGAGATGCCGTTGTCCCGCAGGATCTCCACGAAGCGCTTCTCCACCAGCGGGTCCGACGCTGTCCACTTCGAGCCCTTGACCGGGTTCAACGGGATCGGGTTGACGTGCACCCAGTGGGCGCCGCCCTTGGCGATCAGCCGATCGGCGAGCAGCTGCGCCCGGTGCGCCTGGTCGTTGATGTCGCGAATCAGGGCGTACTCGATGCTGACCCGGCGTCCGGTGGTCTCGAAGTACTCCCAGGCGGCGTCGAGGATCTCGTCGATATAGAAACGGGTGTTGATCGGCACCAGCTCATTGCGCAGCGCATCGTCCGGCGCGTGGAGGGACACCGCGAGCGTGACCGGGAGCTTCTCCGCGGTGAGCTTGCGGACCGCGGGAGCCAGACCCACCGTGGAGACGGTGATGTGGCGAGCTCCCATGCCGAAGCCCTCCGGGGCGGGAGAGTTCAGACGCCGGCAGACGGTCGCCACGGGGCGGTAGTTCGCCAGCGGCTCCCCCATCCCCATGAACACGATGTTGTTCACGCGGCCGGTCCCGCCGGGCAGCTCGCCGCGGGCCAGCATCCGGTTGGCGATGCGCACCTGCTCGAGGATCTCGGCGGTCGAGAGGTTGCGCGTCAGGCCCATCTGGCCGGTGGCGCAGAAGGGGCAGTTCATGCCGCAGCCTGCCTCCGAGGAGATGCACAGCGTGTTCCGATCGCTGTAGCGCATCAGCACCGATTCGACCATGGGCCCGTCGAACAGCTGCCAGAGGAACTTCTGGGTCGCGCCGTGGTCGGCGGACTGCCGGGAGACCTGCGTCAGCAGCGGGGGGAAGAAGTGGTCGACAAGCTCCTGGCGCCCCTCCTTGGGCAGATCCGTGAGGTCCTCCGGATCGGTGGTGAAGTGCTCGAAGTAGTGCACGGAGAGCTGCTTGGCCCGGAAGCCGGGCAGGCCCATCGCCTTGACTGCCTCGACGCGCTCGGCGAGCGTGAGGTCGGCGAGGTGCACCGGCGGCTTGCCCCGGCGGGCGGGCTTCATCTGCAGCTGGCCAGGAGCCAGAGCGATCTTCTGCCCGGGGATCGCCTCACGGGAGAGGTCGGGATTGCGGGACAGCGCAACCGGCTCCGGGGCGGGCTTCCCTCCAGCACCGTTCTCGGTGGTTTTCTCCGGCGAATTCTCGGTGTTCTTCATGGCAGCAGTACCTCCAGCATGACGTAGGTGGTGGGGGCGGCGAGCAGGATCGAGTCGACCCGGTCCAGCACTCCCCCGTGGCCGGGCAGCAGATGGCCCATGTCCTTGATGCCCAGGTCGCGCTTCAGAAGCGACTGGGCAAGATCTCCGCAGGTGGAGACGACCACCAGCACGGCGCCGATGATGAGTCCGACCTCCACGGGGAGATCCAGGGCGAGGGTCCCGACGGCGGTGACCGCGGCGGTGCCCAGCAGAAGGGATCCGACGAATCCCTCCCAGCTCTTCTTCGGGCTGATCCTCGGTGCCATCGGATGCTTTCCGAACAGCACCCCGGCGATATAGCCGCCCACGTCGTTGCCGACCGGTCCGAGCACTGCGAGGAGCACCAGCATCGGACCCTGCTCACGGGCGAAGAGCAGCAGCAGGAAGCAGCCCAGGAAGGGAACCCAGGCCAGGGCGAAGACGCCGCCGGCCACGTCGCGCAATGCACTCAGGCCCATCGACTCGCTGACCCGCCACAGGATCAGCACGCAGACCGCGGCAGCGGTCGCCACCAGCAGCCCCTCGGCACCGAACACCACGGTGGAGACCACCATCCCGATCACGCCCACCAGGAGCGGGGTCGGTGGGAGCCGCAGCCCGCCCTCGGCGAGGGCACGGGTGAGCTCGAGAACGGCGAGGACCATCGCCACTGCGGCGACCACCGGGAAAGCCTGGGGCAGCACGAACACCGCCACGATCAGGATCGCTCCCAGACCCACCCCGACCGCGATCGCTGCGGGGAGGTTGCGTCCCGGCCCGCGCCGTTTCGCGTGCTCCTCGGAAGGTACGGCGATGACCGCCTCGTCCGGGGACGAGGCGGTCATCGCCGGGGCTGGCGCAGGTTCAGTGCTCACGGGCTGCATTCACCAGTTCTGAGATCGCGAGACGCGACTCAGACGGTCTCGAGCTCGGTCTCCTTGAGGCTGAGCGCCTCATCGATCAGTTCGATGTACTTCTTGGTGAGCGACTCGAGCTCCTTCTCAGCGCGGCTGCCCTCGTCCTCGCCGATCTCCTTGTCCTTGACCAGCTTCTCGATCGCCTTCTTGGCGTTCCCGCGGGATCCGCGCACCGAGACCTTGCCGTCCTCGGCCTTGTTCCGGGCGAGCTTGACGTAGTCCTTGCGACGCTCCTCGGTGAGGGCCGGCAGGACCACGCGCAGGTTGTCGCCGTTGTTGGTGGGGTTCACGCCGAGGTCCGACTCGCGCAGCGCCGACTCGATGGCGGTCGTGGCGGTCTTGTCGAACGGGGTGACGATGACGGTGCGGGCTTCCGGGAACTGGAGCGAGGCCAGCTGGTTCAACGGGGTCGGCGCGCCGTAGTAATCGGCGGTGATCCCCTGGAACATCGCGGCGTTCGCCCGACCGGTGCGGATCGCGGTGAACTCGTCCTTGGTGACCTCCACGGACTTCTTCATCTTGGCCTCGGCGTCCTTCAGGATGCTCGGGGTGTCGTCGCTCACGGGGTGCTCCTCAGTTCTGAGTGGGTTTGCCTTGTCCATTGTCCCGCACCGTCAAGGGCCTGGGCGAGGCCCGCGGGGTGCGGAGCTCCCGGCGTGTCGGTGCCTCGAAGCACCGGGTCGCGCCGGGCCGATGTCACTTGGTGACGACCGTGCCGATCCGGTCGCCGCGCATTGCACGGGTGATGTTCCCGGGCGTGTCCAGTCCGAAGACCATCATCTGCTGACCGTTGTCCATGCACAGGCTGAACGCGGTGGAGTCCACGACCTTCAACCCGCGCTGGAGAGCATCGTTGTAGGTGACGTGATCGAGCTTCTTCGCGTCGGGGTTCGTGCGGGGGTCGGAGTCGTACACCCCGTCGACGCCGTTCTTCGCCATCAGCACCTCTTCGCAGCCGATCTCCAGCGCCCGCTGGACGGCGACCGTGTCGGTGGAGAAGTACGGCATCCCGGCACCAGCGCCGAAGATGACGACGCGGCCCTTCTGGAGGTGGCGGACTGCGCGCAGCGGGATGTACGGCTCGGCGACCTGGCCCATCTCGATCGCGGTCTGCACCCGGGTGGAGACTCCTCGCTGCTCCAGGAAGTCCTGCAGGGCGAGGCAGTTCATCACGGTGCCGAGCATGCCCATGTAGTCGGCACGACGCCGGTCCATGCCGCGCTGGGAGAGCTCCGCACCGCGGAAGAAGTTGCCGCCTCCGACGACGATGGCGCACTCGATGCCCTGGGCGACGCCCTCGGCGATCTCGCCCGCGACTCGGGCGACGACGTCGGGATCGACGCCGACGGCTCCTCCGCCGAATGCTTCTCCGGAGAGCTTCAGGAGGACGCGACGCCCATCCTCTCTCTTCGGGAGAACGGGTATCGGTGACGTGAACGTCTGGGTCATGTCGGTCCTTCCGCGCTGGGTCCTCGGTGATGATACCGGCGCGGGGCCCCCGCCCGGGTGGGGGGGGCCCGGGGGG
>NZ_JBQSWK010000072.1:0-6498 GCF_052377065.1 Brachybacterium sp. AOP42-C2-15 | reverse complement strand
CGGTTAGCACTACCGAGGACAATCTGCAGATGGCGAGCGCCCTGCTGCTGTGGCGCAGGGCGCTGGCGCGGCATCACCCGGGCAGGCTCTTCACGGCCATGACAGTGGCACTCGGCGCCAACCGTCTCGCGGAGGTCTCCTCTCTGCGGGCCGGGATTGAGGCGTATAACCCGGTCGGCTCCGACACGACGCGCTCCCGACCGCTGACAGTGCTGGCAGGCGATGTGGATGCAGCGAAGGGGCCGATCGGTGCGGCCCGTTAAGCTGCGCGGACGACGGTTTTGTGCCTGGCTGGGAAGCGTGCGACGAGAGCGGCCCATCGACCGTCGATCTGGATGCGACGCTGGTGACCGCGATCTGTAGGAAGCACGAGCAGATGAAGAGCCTGCTGTTGCTCCGGTAGCTGAGCCCCAATCCACAGGTCTTGACAATTCCTCCACCAGCCCCACGGGGCTGCGTTACCAGCACCACGGCGAACTAGGCTCACACGTGGTGCTTTTCGTCCGCCGTGCAAAGACCGGTGATATCGGCACCGAGCCGTACACCTGCTTGGGCACCGCACAGTTCCAGAGCTACGAGGGCTCGAAGCCGATGCAGATCCTGTGGAAGTTGCACCGCCTGGCGCCGGTCGAGCTGTATCTCGAGGCGCGAGCGGCAGCATAACCGTCCGCTACCCGGCGACGTCACGCCAGCTCGATGCATTCAGTACTAAGTACTCGAGGAACGAGCTCGCACCATCCCGAAGACCACCATCCCCACCACCGGCAGCAGCGGCCACCACCAGGTCACGCCGCTCTCCCCCACCACGCCCACGTTCGCCATCACCGCGAGCCCGGCGATCACGGTGACCGCAGCAAGGATCGGCTTCCAAAGCGGGGGCGCGGGCCTCTCGTCCGCCCGCGGCGTCTCGAACCGGCCCATCACGAGCACCACCACCCCGGTGAGCACCAGCAGCACCAGCGCCCACAGCGGCCTGGTCGCCCACCACACCCCGCTCAGCGGCTCGGGCAACAGTGCACGGGCGTCGACCGCCAGCAGCAGATGCGCGAGGCCCACCATCACGGTGAGGTGCCACAGGAACCAGGTCATGATCCGCTGGTTCACCAGCACGGTGACGAACCACAGCCGGGGCCGGCGCAGCAATGCGGTGAGCGGCTTCTCGAGCAGGAGCACCAGCCCTGCCTGGAGCATGCCGAGGAACGCCATCGTGATGCGGGTGGGGCTCGAGTTGGAGATCTCGTCGGCCGCGGAGGTGATCATCGAGACCGGGTATGGGCCCACCAGCACGAGCAGCAGCAGGCCCACCAGTCCGATCGCAGCAAGCAGCAGCCGTCGGCCTGACCCCGCAAGCCGGCCGTCGAGCCAGGCGTAGCCGACCTGGTGGAACGCCGCCCACACCAGTAGGTAGTTCGGGTATCCGAGCAGCGGCTGGTCGGCGACGAGGCTGAGGGCGTCCACGGCGCCGGCGAGCGCGATGCCGCCGATGATCGACCACCAGCCGAACCTCTCCCACAGCACCAAGCACGGGGGCGCCACCAGGATCACCATCAGATAGGCGGCGAGGAACCAGGTGGGGATCAGCGCCATCTGGGAGGCCAGCTGCACGGTCGCGTTCGGTGCCCCGGCGGCGACGGCAACCACCCCGATCACGAGCCAGGCGAGCAGCAGCGGGATAAGCGGGATCCCGAGACGACGCAGCCTCGTGCGCAGCCACTGCGCGTACCCCACGTCCTTGCGTCTCGCGGAGCGCCAGGAGAGGGCGTTGGAGTAGCCACCCACCAGGAAGAAGATCGGCATCACCTGGAACACCCAGGTGAGCGGGTGAGTCCAGGCGGCGCCGTCGAGCACGCCGTGGGGCAGGATCCCGCCGTCGGCGTCGACCGCGATGATCGTCCAGTGCCCGAGCACCACCACGGTGATCGCGGCAGCGCGCAGGAAGTCCACCACGCGGTTGCGGGAGGCCGGCGTGGCGGCGTCCACCTTCTCGGCGCGGCTCATGCGGGTGGTCGTCATCGCGGAACTTCCCCTCGTCTCGCTCCCCCACCGGCGGTGGGCCCCGGTCGGCCGTGACAGGGGCAGAACCGCTGGAAGTGACGTCAATCTACCGGAGCGGCGCGAGGCGCAACGCCGGATCCCCCGGGTGCGGCGGCGGGAGCAAAGCCGCTACCGCGGCGCTGGAGGATCTGCCAAGCTCGCTCCCATGACCGGACACCCCCAGCACTCCGCCCCGCACCAGCACCGCGCCCCGCACGATCACGTCACCGCGGCCCCCTCCCTCTCCCCCGCCGAGCACTGGGAGCAGCGCTACTCGGGCCAGGAGCGGATCTGGTCAGGCCATGTCAACGCGACGCTCGCCGACGTGGCCGGTGCGTTCACCCCCGGCACCTCGATCGACCTCGGCTGCGGCGAGGGCGGGGACGTGCTCTGGCTCGCCGAGCACGGCTGGCAGGCGCGGGGTCTGGACATCTCCGAGACCGCCGTCGGCCGTGCCAATGCCGAGGCCGAGGCGCGGGGCCTCGACAACGCCATCTTCACCGCGACGGATCTGAGCACGTGGCAGCCCGAGCCGGATTCGGCAGATCTTGTCACTGCGTCGTTCTTCCAGTCCGAGGTGGCGCTGGACCGCACGGAGATCCTGCGGCGTGCGGCCTCCGCGCTGCGCCCCGGCGGCTACCTGGTGACCATCTCCCATGCCGCCCCGCCCTCCTGGTCCGACCATCACCCCGCGCACATGATCGACGTGCGCGCGGAGGCGGAGCAGCTCGCACAGCCCGTGGCCGACTGGGCGGTGGAGGTCGCCGAGGATCGCACGCGCCCTGCCGTCGGCCCCGATGGCGCCCCGGGCGAGCACCTCGATGCGGTGCTGGTGCTACGCCGCCGCTAAGCAGCCGCGCACGTCAGTGGGTCACGTCAGTGGGTCACGGTGGTCTGCTGGTAGAGAGTGAGAGCGGGCCTGCCGCCCGCCAGCGTGTATTGGCTGGCTCCTCCCTCCGGAGGAGGTGCGGTGACCTGGGCGGTCGGTAGGCTCATCAGTGTCTCTGCGGTGCTGGATCCCGTCTCTGCCGTGCTGGGTCCTCTGCGGTGCTCGATCGGTCGCACCGCGGCGAGCCGTCCCACTCGATGCTCGGCACGACCGGAAGGTAACCGCCCCCGTGCAACGGATCGACGAGTCCAGCGCCCCGCGGCCCCGGGTGCTCGCCTCCGCCGCGTGGCGGATCGCGCTCTCGATCCTCCCGCTCGGCGCAGGACTGGCCGCACTGCCGGCACTGCTGCCCGCCGCACGCGACTTCTCGGACCCGACGACGCTCGCGCTCCGGATCGCCGCCGGATTCGCACTGACCGCCCTGACGATCGCCGTGATCCTGTGCCTGATCCGCGGCGCGGATGGTCGGCGGATGCGTGATGCCGGGCTGACGAGTCCGCGCACCGGTTGGCGGCTCGCCGTCTGGGGTGCGCTGCTGTGGACCGTCCCGGCGGCGGCGACGTTCGGCGTGCTCGGGCTGCTCAGCACCCCGCTGACAGTCACCGTGCCGGGGCCAGATCTGACGAGGACCGTGCTCCTGCTCCTCCTCGCGGTGCTGGCCGCCGAGGCCATCCCCGAGGAAGCGGTGTTCCGCGGCTACGTCACGCACGCCCTCGGAAGGGTCACCCGCGGGTGGTGGGTCATCGTCGCCCAGGCGCTGCTGTTCACGCTGTTCGGAGCGCTCCTGCGGCAGAGCTGGAACCCGGTCGACCTCTCCCTGTTCCTCGTGATGGGGATCGGGTTCGGCTGGCTGCGCCTGCTCACCGGCTCGATCTGGATGTCCGTCGGGTTCCACGCTGCGTTCCAGACCGGAGCCCAGCTGGTCCTCACCCACGAGGTGCTCGCCTTCGCCGGCGGGACCGGCACGGCCATGCTCGCGCTGGGCATGGTCCCCTTCACCGTCGCGGCGACCGTCACCTCCGCGCTGGGTATCCCTCGCGTGGTGCACGCGGGGTCGCGCGCATCGCACGAGCGGACTGGCTCGGGGGCCTGACTGAACCGGACGAACGGGCCCGAGGGGTTCCGTCGGCCCCGCCGTGCCGGGTGCTCAGGGCAGGATCGCGTCCGTGTACCCGCCGTCCACGCGCAGCGCCCCGCCGGTGGTCGCCGAGGCGAGCGGCGAGGACAGGTAGACGACCATGTTCGCAATCTCCTCGGGGCGGATCAGGCGCTTCAGCAGGGACTGCGGGCGGTGCAGGCGCATGAACTCCGCCTCCGCCGCCTGCCACGGGAGGGCCGGGTCCACCAGCTGGTAGACGAAGTCCTGCACACCCTCGGTGTAGGTGGGGCCCGCGATCACGGAGTTCACCGTCACCCCGGTGCCGGCGGCATCCTTCGCGAAGCCGCGGGACACGGCCAGCAACGCCGTCTTGGAGACGCCGTAATGGATCATCTCCGCCGGAGTGACGATCGCGGAGTCGCTGGCGATGTTCAGCACCCGCCCCCAGCCGGCCTCCTTCATCCGCGGCAGGGTCGCGCGGATCAGCCGCACCGCGGACATGACGTTCACGTCCCAGTACCTCTGCCACTCGGCATCCGTGATCTCGAGCGCGGGCGTGGCACCGAAAATGCCGAGGTTGTTGACCAGCACGTCCACATCCCCAGAGGCGTCGAGTGCGGCGTTGAGGCCGTCATCGGTGGTGACATCGCCCGGTGCGGCGATCAGTAGTTCAGGGCCGATGCCGGCCTCGGTGAGCGAGGTCAGCGCCTCCTGCACCCGCTGCGGGGTGCGGCCGTTGACGGCCACGCGGGCACCCGCCTCCGCGAACCGCTGGGCGATCGCGAGTCCGATGCCCTGCGTGGAGCCGCTGACAAATGCTGTCCTGCCGGTCAGATCGATACCGATCATGTGTGGGTTCCTCCCCTGGAAGTGGCGTCGTGGGTCGAACGCAGGAGGGGCTGGGATCCTTCCCGGCAGGTCGTCACCCGATGCGGCACCACGCCCGGGGCCGCGCTCAGGCGGGGTCCGTCACTCGCAGCCCACCCCGTCACCGTCACGGTCCAGACCCTTGCGGTAGCCGGGATCGCCCTTGTGCACCGGGGCGGCGCCGGCGTCGCGAGCCGCGTCGCAGTTCTTGAAGTAGACACTGCCGCCGCTGTCCTTCACGGGGGCGGGAGCCGGGTCCGCCTTGGGCGCGGGTGCAGGCGCCGGGGCCGGGGCCGGGGCAGGAGCCGGGGCGGGCGCGGGAGCCGGGTCCTTCTTCGGCGCCGGAGCGGGATCCTTCACGGGAGCGGGTGCGGGCGCCGGGGCGGGCGCCTGCGTCGGCTCTTCCGAGGTGGCCACGACGTCGCCGCCGCCGGTCGCGGGCCAGTCATGATCGTCCTCGATCGCGAGGAAGCCCTCGCAGTCCGCGAGCACCCCTTCCATGGCATCGGCCTCAGCGGGCTTGATCCACAAGTCGTACTTGTCCTTCACAGCGATCTGCCGGGCTACGTACTCGCAGCGGTAGTCCTTCTTCGGCGGTAGCCAGGTGGCGGCGTCGCCGGCGCCCTTCTGCTGGTTCAGGCTCGATTCCACTGCGAGGAGGTTCAACGGGTCGTTGGCGAACTGTCGCTTCACGTCATCGCTCCAGGTCGAAGCGCCCGTCTGCCAGGCGTCGGACAGCGCCACCACGTGGTCGATGTCGATGGTGTTGTTAGCGCGGTCGAAGTGCACGGTGTCTCCACTGTACGGAGAGTCGAGAGTGCCGAGTAGCACCACGCAGCCGTTCGAACCGCCCTTCAGGGTGATCTCGCGCAGATCGCGGCGAAGGATGTCGTTGCGGGTGTCGCAGCCGTTGCGATCCACATCTTCGCGCCAGCCGAAGGAATCACGGTCGTAGCCGGTCTTCTCGCCGCGGCCCTTCTCCTCGAGGGTTGCCAGCAGCGCGAGCGCCGTGCCCGGAGCAGCCGTCACCGCCTCGGGGGTCGGGGTCGGCGCCACGGTGGTGGGCGCCGGCGTGGTGGGTGAGGGAGTCGTGGTCGGCGTCGCGTCGTCCTCGGCCGTTGCCTGCACGTCCTTCTCGACGACTGCAGCGGCTTCGATCTCGGAGGGCGGTGGAGCGTCTACCGCTCCGGCGAGAGCGAACATGGCGACGAAGCCGGCGACCACCGCACCGGAGATGATGCGCGAGGGCCACTTGATGGTCTCGAACTGCTGGAGGGGGCGCCCCTTGGCGTCCTTCATCACCCCGGTGACCAGGAGGATGAGATCGACGAGGTACCAGATGAAGAGGCCGCCGAGCGTGAAGAATTTCAACAGGCCGGTCTTCCAATGCCCGAGGTAGAAGCGGTCGACGCCCCACACCCCGAGGAAGAGTGACAGCGCCCAGGCGAGCGGGTAGCTCTTCCCAGGTGCGGGCAGCGGACGCTGCGGTGCACTGAACGCAACCGTGTCATCGCGGCCTCCGGCGCCACGGTGCTGAGGCTGGCCGTAAGCGGGCGCAGAGGGCCAGCACTGAGAATCGCCGGATGGCGGCGGGGTGGGGCGCTGAGCG
>NZ_JBQSWK010000071.1:0-6554 GCF_052377065.1 Brachybacterium sp. AOP42-C2-15 | reverse complement strand
TGTTTAGGCAGGAAGTCACCAGTAGGCATTTGGCGCGAGACCGTACCGTCGAATTGGTGCGTGCCGGCCCTCGACCTCCTCGATCCGTGAGGAGCCAGGCTCATATGGAGGGCGAGTCTAAAGCTGTGATCCACTCCGATCGTGTCCCCAGCGTTCCTGGCTCGGCCACTCACCGAAGCAGGCTCCAGGCTCCCGGTGATGCCTGCCACGACGTTTGCCTCAACGTTCATGGCCGGCGTCCTGCGTTGGCACGTCCGAATTCGTCGCATCGCCTTCGGGCGGAGTCGGGATGCGTCGGAATCGGGGGTGAAGGAGAACGAACACGGAGACGATGGCCATGATGGCCGCGCCGACGATGATCGGCAGAGAGGTCCAGACGCCGTACAGGACGGTACCGGCGGTGGGTGCGACGACGAAGGTGAGACCCATGTTGGCGGCGATGAGCCCGGCCAGGCCTCCTTGTTCCTCGCGGGAGACCAACAGTGTTGGTCCGGCGGTGTAGCCGGGCATGGCGGTACCCAAGCCCAGGCCGATGAGGGCGATCGATCCGAAGAGGGCGACCGGCCCGGCATCGGGGATCAGCACGAGGAATCCGAGCAGCGCAACCACGCCGCCCACACGCAGCAGGGTGGCCGGGCCCCATCCCGTACTAGGAACAACGACTGTCTGGGCGAGGATCATGCCGATACCTGCGGCCAGGAGGGCCGCGCCGGTGAGCACTCCGGCTGTCTTCGCGTCCAGGTGAAGTCGGTCTTGGACTATGAAGCCCGTGACGATCTGGATGAACCCCAGGGCGGTGAACATGCCGAACCCGGCGAGCAGGAACGGCCACACCCGCGAGTCTGTCGGCCGGACGCTCGTAGGCTTCTCGATCAGTGTAGTGCGCGCCTCGGGGCGCAGCCGAAGGGCGACCAGCACGAGGCCGAGGGCGAGGAGCACCGGGACGGAGAGGATCGGGGCCATCAGCCCGAAAGCGGCGAGCAGGCCACCGACAACGGAACCGGCGATCTGAGCCACGCCCTGGACCGCGCCCACACCGGCCATGCCCTTGATCCGGGTGGTCTCATCGGTGGTGACATCAGCGATGTAGGCCTGCGCGGTTGGTTGGATAGCAGCAATGGCGGTGCCGAACCCGATACCGCGCAGCACGACGAACAGCGCGAACAGAACGGTGCCGCTGAGAGCGCCGATCATGCCGACCTGGGAGATCAGCGCGAAGGCTGCCGTCGCGATCGCACCGAGGGCCAGCGCCGCGAGGAGAACGCGTTTGCGTCCCAGCGACTGCGACCGGCGCCCCCATATCTGAGCCGTGAGCACCACCATGATCGCTGCTGTGCTGATGGTCACCCCGACCTGCCATTCGGCCAGGCCGACCTCGCGTGAGAGCGGGGCAATGATGGGGTTCAGCGTCATCTGCGCCAGGTAGGCCAGGAACACCGCCGTTAGCACCAGCTTGATCTGCGCGGGGTTGCTTGTCGTCATCCTCGGGGGTCCTTCAGTGCATCCGGGTCGGTCACGATGACGGCGTAGCATGTGTGCGCACACCGCGCTGTTCTCGCGTGTCGTTTCATGAGGCGTCGGTGGGGTGGGTGACGCGCCAGCCTTGGGCCCGTTCGCGTTCGGCCCAGAAGTCGGCGTACAGACCTGTGCCGGCGACGAGGTCGGTGTGGGTGCCGTGCTCCACGATCGCGCCGTCATCGAGGACGAGGATCTGGTCGGCTCCGGCGATCGTCGTCAGGTCGTGGCTGACGATCAGCATGGTTCGGCCTTCAGACAGTGCGGCCAGGCCGGCGTGGACGGCGATCGCGTTCTCCGGATCGAGCGATGCGGTGATCTCGTCGAGAAGCACGATGGGCGAGTCCTTGAGGAAGGCTCGCGCGATGGAGACGCGCTGACGCTCTCCGCCAGAGAGCGCGACTCCGGCCTCGCCGACCTGCGTGTCGAGGCCGTGGGGCATCCGGTCGATGATCTCGTCGACGCGGGACAGACGGATCGCCTCGCGCAGTTCGTCGTCAGTGGCCTCCGGGTTGCCGAAACGGATGTTGGCCTCGATCGTGTCATCGAGCAGGTAGACGTTCTGTTGGACCACCGAGAGCTGCTCCATCACGGTCTGTACCGGCAGCAGCCTGGCATCGACACCGCCAATGCGCACAGTGCCTGCGTCGGGGTCGAAGAACCTGGCGGCCAGCTGCAGGATCGTGCTCTTGCCCGATCCTGACGGCCCTACCAGAGCGGTAGTGGTTCCCGGGTGCGCCGAGAAAGTCACCTCGTGCAGCACTTGTCGACCCCCGGGATATGTGAAGTCGACGTGGTCGAAGGCGAGTTCTCCGGCCTGTTCGATGCTGTCTGTGCCCTCGGGTTGCGCGGGTTCGTCGAGGACATTGTCGATGCGATCCAGGTCGTGACCGGCGAGCCGGAGCGCGGAGCCGAGGTCGGCGGCGTCGATGAGTGGACCGGTGAAGCGTGCGGCGGCGAACAGCACCACGGCGGCGGTCGCCGCGCTCGCCGCGCCGGTGAGGGACTGCCACACGGCGATGACGATGACGGCGGCGAACATCAGCTGCACGGCGGTCGCGAAGCCGATCAGGCCGGGCAGGCTGGTGCGCAGCGAGCGGCGGGAGGCTTCCTGTTGGGCGCGGTGTGCTCTCGCCAGCATGCCGTTGCCGGCCTGATCGGCCCGGAATGCCCTCATCACCGGCTGGGCGCGAGTGAACTCCACGACGCGGCTGGCCGCCTCAACCGCCGCCTGGTCGATCTGATCGGCCGAGCGCTCAGCGAGCGCGGCCGCCCACCGGTACACCAGATACAGGAGTGGGGCGGCGATCAGCATCGTCAGCGCCACCGGCCAGTCGATGAACAGCAGCCCTAGCGCGATGGTCATGGGCGTAACGACGGCGGTCACCAGCGGCTGGATCAGGGTCGAGGCGGCCGTCCACACGGCGGTCGTGCCCTGGGAGACTGATTGCGAGAGTCTTCCGGTGCGATCGGAGGAGAACCAGCCCACCGGCAGCACGCCGAGGTGGTCGATGATGCTGCGGTGCAGGCCGCGCATCAGGGCGAGCCCGATCCGGGATCCCAGCACGCTCTGGATCGAGAATGCGATGCCCGCGATGACAGCGGCACCGATCACCGAGAGGATCCACGGCCAGCTCGCAGAAGCTTCACCTGCGAGCAGGTGGCGTAGTGCGGGGATCGCCAGCAGCAGCGCGACGCCCTGGAGGATCCCGTAGGCGACGCAGACGGTGAGGAAGGCGCGCATCTTCGCCCGGTCGTCCGATGCGAGGATCGGCAGCAGCTTGCGGATCATGCGGTCGTTCCTTCCTGGGCGTTCCACAGAGCGGCGTAGAGTCGGCCATGGTCCAGCAGTTCGTCATGGCGGCCGGTCTCGACGACCCGGCCGCCCTCGAGAACCACGATCTGGTCCGCGTCGGTGATCGTGCGCAGCCGGTGCGCGATGACGAGGACCGCACGGCCTGCGATCAGCGTTGACAGGGCGTCCTGGACGGCTGCTTCTGATTCGGGATCTGCGAAGGCGGTGGCTTCGTCTAGCACCACGATGGGAGCGTCAGCGAGCATGGCCCGTGCGATGCACAGCCGCTGGGTCTCACCGCCGGACGGAGTCACCTGCTCGTGCACGATCGTGTCGTAGCCATGCGGCATGGACATGATCACGTCGTGGATCTGCGCCGCTCGCGCTGCCGCCTCCACGGTCGCGTCGTCAGCGTCCGGGGCCGCTAGGCGCAGGTTGTCGCGCACGCTCATGCGCAGCAGAACGTTGTCCTGGAACACGAATGCGACTCGCCGGTAGATCTCTTCGGGAGCCGCGTGCCGCAGGTCGACTCCGCCGATCCGGATCGCACCGTCGGTGACGTCCCAGAACCGGGGCAGCAGCCGCGCCAGCGTGGACTTGCCGGAGCCCGATGGGCCCACCAGTGCTGTGACGGTGCCGGGTCGCAGTACGAGGTCGATGTCCGAGAGCACGTCGGTCTGCCCATCGTAGGAGAATCGCACGCCGTCGTACTCCACCACGGCACCCTCCGGGGTGCGTGGATGCGCGACCTGCGGTAGTACCGGGGTGCGGAGCAGGTCGCCCAGCCGCGCCGCTGCCGCGGTGGCGGTGCGCATTGCCTGCGCCCCGATCCCCATGTTCAGCACCGGTGCACCCAGTCCGACCCCGATCATCAACGCCAGCAGCACCTCGGCCGGCGCCCCCCACCCTGAATGGACGAACCAGGCCCCTGTCGCGAGCACCAGGGCGATCACCGTCGGCGGTGCCAGTACCGCACTCGCCAGCGCGTTGACGCGTAGCAGTGGTCCCATCCAGCGTTCGAAGAACACGGCCAGCTCGTCACCGACTGCGTGGTAGCGCTCCTGAGTGCTGCGCGTCCGGCCGAATGTCTTCACGACCGCGATGCCCTGCACGAACTCCACGATCCGGGAGTTCACCCGGCCCAATGCCTCGTCCCAGCGTGCCGCGTTCTCCGTGTTTCCGCGCATCATCACGCTCAGTCCGACGAAGTACAGCAGCACCGGCACCAGGCACACCAGGCCCAATCGCCAGTTGACGACGAACAGCAGTACGAATCCCGCGAGCGGGGCCACTATGGCTCCCACCAGGTCGTTGATCGCGTGTGCCACCAGATGATGCACGTCGTGCACGTCATCTTGCAGGCGGCGCTTCACCTGACCCGAGGAGCGTTCTCCGAACCAGCCCAGCGGCACCCGCCACAGCCGATCGGTCAATCGTTGCCGAAGCGCCTGGCCCACCGTTCCGTCCGCTCCGTGAGTGATGGTGTATGCCGCCCCTGTCGCGGCAGTGCGCACCAACACGCCGATCACGGCGATGACCGCCCACGCCCACACCACGTTCCCGCTCGCGCCTGCCGGCTGCAACAGTTCCTCGACGATCCGATAGATCGCGACATACGGCACCAAGGACGTCAGCGCGCCAAGCGCTTGGAACGCCCCCGCCAGGATCAGCCGCCCACGCACCGGAGCGAGCAGCGAGCCGAGGCTCTTGTCACTACCAGCGGCTCTCGTCTCGGGCTCAAGCGTATCCGGCGCCGACTCGGATTGAGCGTCGGGCAACACAGCCTGAGTAGCGGTCGCATCATCGGGCATGAGCCATCCTTTCAAGCATCCACTCATCGACGGTCTGCACGGTCCCCGATCGCGGGCCCTGTGCAGTGCACAAATCTTTGAAGTGAGTGTACCCTTACCCGGCGCGTTTGTTCAACGGACAACTACGCCGGGTATCGTGGTGGCACGACACTCCGCGGATGGGAGCCGAGCATGACAAAGCCGAAGGCAAAGAAGAGCAAACGCCAGCGCGGACCGCGCACCGCCGCGGACGAAGCCCCCTTGACTACAGAGCAGATCATCGAAGCCGGAGTCCGCCTCACAGCCGCCCGCGGCCTAGCCGGGTGGTCCACTCGGGACCTCGCGAAAGAGGTCGGCTGCTGGCCGACGGCGATTGCGCACCGCGTCGGCCCACGCCACGAGGTCGACCGCGTCATCGTCGACGCCGTCATGTGCTCAGTCGACTTACCGTCACCAGAACTCTCGTGGCGACCGTGGTATCAGCAGCTCCTCACCTCGCTGCACGACACACTGTCTGCGCACCCCGGCGTCGCCCGCTGGCTCGGCATGGCCGCCACGACCGTCCCTGCGGCGGTGCTGATGATCGATACCGGGGTCAGCAAGCTCGCTGAGGCCGGCTTGGGCGACGAAGCACCCGCCGCACACATCATGCTATTGAATACCGCCGTGCACCTGATCGCCTCCGAAGACGAGCGAGATGTCGACCCCAAGCTTCAGGACGCGATCCTCGCAAGCCTCGGCATGTTGTCCGAGGACAGTCAGCATCCAGGGGCGGCAATGTTCGCGGACACGCTCGCCCATGCCTTTGACCTCGATAGGCTCTACAACTACGCAGTCGAGCGTGCACTCGACGGCGTCGCAGCCCGCATTGCGACGAGACAGCCGATGAAACCATAGGCAACATCTCATTAGGGTAGCCTCACCTAAAGGCATCGGGTACACTAGCACCGATCGATAATTTGTGCACTGCACACCTGGCATCGGATTGTCGGTCCTACCCGGCGCGGACACCCTCCCCAGGCGGATCTCCGGTCACCCGCGCTTGCCGAGCCCATCGGAGGTGATTGCCTTGTCCGCGACAGACAGCACTGACGCCTGGCCGCCGGACTCCGATGAGTCCCTTCGGTCAACTCGCAGAGCGTCGCCGCCAGCGCACAACGATCTCGACGAGTCACTGATGGACGCAGACCCCCAGCTGCACACCCTCGTGTCGGAGGAAATGTCACGTCAGCGGCAGACGTTGGAGATGATCGCATCGGAAAACTTCGCGCCAGTCTCCGTGCTTCAGGCGCAGGGTTCGATACTGACAAACAAGTATTCCGAGGGATATCCGGGCCGTCGCTACTATGGCGGATGTGCCCATATCGATGAGATTGAACGTCTCGCGATTGATGGCTCTTCCCGGTTCGTGGTGATGGGGAGCGTCGCGTCGTAGGCGCAGAACGGCTCGTGGC
>NZ_JBQSWK010000070.1:0-6904 GCF_052377065.1 Brachybacterium sp. AOP42-C2-15 | reverse complement strand
CGAATGCACGATGCAGCCGGCGGCGTCACGGCGCCTGGATATCGCGTTGTCCAGGGCCTTCACCGCGAGGCGAGCCTTCATCCGGTCGCTGATCGAGTAGCCCACGATCCGGCCGGAGAACACATCTTTGATGGCGCAGAGGTAGAGCTTGCCCTCGTCGGTCCAGTGCTCGGTGATGTCGGTGAGCCACAGTTCGTTGGCGTCATCGGCGGAGAAGTCCCGCTTCACAAGGTCGTCATGGACCGGCGGACCGGGGCGCTTCCCGTTCTTGCCGCGCTTCTTACCGAACACCGACCACCACTGGTTGTCCCGGCAGATCCTCCACGCCGTCCGCTCACACATCACCTCACCGGCCTCGGCGGCTTCACTGACGAGGAACCGGTAGCCGAACTCGGGGTCGTCGCGGTGGGCGTCCAGCAGAGCGTTGGCTCGATAGGCCTCGGTCAGCTCGGCTGTGGTGACCTGCTGGCGCCGCCAGCGATAGTAGGGCTGACGGGAGAGCTTCAAGACCCGCAGGGACACCGCGACGGGGATGCCGTCGGCGGCGAGCTCGCTCACGAGCGGGTAGAGCTTTTTCCCGGCAGGTTCGCCTGGGACAGGTAGGCGGCTGCGCGGCGGAGGACCTCGTTCTCCTGCTCGAGCAGCCGGATCCGCTTGCGCGCATCGCGCAGCTCGGTGGAATCCTCCCGGCTCTTGCCGGGGCGGCTTCCGTCATCGATGTCGGCTTGACGGATCCATTTATGCAGCGTCATCTCGTGGACGCCGAAGTCCTTCGCGATCTGCGCGAGAGTGACGCCGTCCTCACGGGACCGGGCCACACGCACGACATCTTCGCGGAACTCCTGGGGATAGGGAGCAGGCATGGTGCACATCCTTCCAGGCCGCCCAGTGGGCAAGCCAGATCAGATGTCACCTATCCGTGCGGCAGTCCCGATGCCACCGGCTACCGCGGGGCGTGCTCCCGTGCCAACGAGACCCAAAGGTCGGGCGAGCGCTCAGTAGGGCGCATACCTCTGATTATGCGCACTGAGCGCAATCGTCCCCGATCGCTTCTGAGCCCCGAGTAGCGTGCTCCCCCGCCTATGTAGCGGTGGGGATGACCAGTGGGGTGCCCGTGACGGGGTCATCGATGACCATGGCGGGAAGGTCGAAGACGTCCCTGACCAGGTCGGCGTCGATGATGTCTTTCGGTGCTCCGCGGGCCACGATGCGGCCATCGCGCATCGCGACGATGTGGGAGGCGTAGCGGCAGGCGTGGTTGAGGTCGTGGAGGACCGCGACGACGGTGCTTCCACCGCGGTGGAGCTTTGAGCACAGGTTCAGGACGGCGATCTGGTGAGCGATGTCGAGGAAGGTAGTGGGTTCGTCTAGGAGGAGGAGGTCGGTCTCCTGGGCGAGGACCATCGCGATCCACACGCGTTGGCGTTGTCCCCCGGACAGTTCGTCCACGAGGCGGTAGGCGAGGTCTGTCGTGCCGGTCGCCTCGAGCGCCTGGTCGATGACCTCGAGGTCGTGGGGGGTGTTACGGGCCAGGAACCCTCGGTGGGGGAAGCGACCACGAGCGACGAGGTCTCGGACGCGGATGCCGTCCGGGGCGATCGCGCTCTGCGGCAGAAGGCCGAGGATGCGCGCGATCGCGCGGGAAGACATGTCCTCAAGGTTCTTGCCATCGAGGCTGACGATGCCTGCTGTGGGTTTTAGGAGGCGGGCCATCGACCGCAGCAGAGTGGATTTGCCACAGGCGTTGGGGCCGATGATGACGGTGAACGAGCCGTCGGTGACGGAGATGTCGAGGTCCTGAATAACGCTGCGGTCGCCGTAGCCGATGGTGGCGTGGTCGACCTGGAGGCGTGTGGTCATGACCGTCCCTTCCGTCCTTCGTGGATGAGGAGCCAGACGAGGTAGGCCCCGCCGAGCGATACCGTGACGACGCCGACGGGTAATGGTGTCTGGGGGTGGATGCGTTGGGCAATGTAGTCGCTGCCCAGCAGGAGGAACGCTCCGACAAGGGCAGCGGGGCCGATGGCGACGCCACTGTCGTGGGTCAGGCGCCGAGCGATCTGGGGGGCCGCCAACGCCACGAACGAGATCGGGCCTGCGACCGAGGCGACGACCGCGACGGCGGAGATCCCCACGACGATGAGCAGGATGCGAGTGGTCTCGGTCCGGATGCCCAGCGAGGTCGAGAGGTCATCCCCCATCTCCAGCAAATGCATCCGCTCGGAGAGCACCGTGGCGAAGACTGCGATGAGGAGGACGGCCACGGCGGAGAGGCGGACGTGGCTCCAGGACAGACCGTTGAGGGATCCTGCTCCCCAGATCGCGACGCGCATGGCGTCCTCCACCTCCGCGCGCAGGATGATCCAGGTGTTGACCGCTGAGAGCATCGCGGAGACACCGATACCGACGATGATCAGACGGAACCCGGGGAGCCCGGCTCGGGCACCCGTTCCCCGGGTGCGGGCCAGCAGGTAGACCGCGAAAGCGGTGAGGATCCCACCGAGGAGAGCGCCGCCGGCGGTGCCCAGCGAGGACCCGCCGAGGAACAGGATGACGACCAGCGCGCCCGTGTAGGAGCCGGTGCCGAACCCGATGATGTCCGGGCTTCCCAGCGGGTTGCGGGTGAGGGACTGGAAGATCGCGCCGCCGATACCGAGGGATGCCCCGAGCAGGACAGCGACCAGTGCTCGCGGTAGCCGCCACTGCCGGACGACCAGGATGTCGCCGGCGTCCCCAGTCCCCAGGAGCGCGCCGATGACGCGGCCGGCGGGGATGGGGACCTCACCGGTCCCGACGGATACGACGAGCACGAGGGCAGCCGCCAGGAGAATCACGAGCGTGACAATCGCCTTGCGAACCGTCAGGTGCAGGACACCCCCGAGGCGGGTGGGGACGGGGATCACCCGGGGCCCCCGTGCCTTCGGTGTCCTCGTGGTGGTTGCGTGGGTTGTCGGTGTGGTCATAGGCCTGACACCGCCCGGGTACGGACCATGGCGATCAGCACGGGCGCGCCGAGGAACGCGGTGACGACTCCGACGGGCATGCCACCGGGGGTCGCTACGCGCGCGAGGACATCGGCGCCGAGGATTAGGCAGGGGCCGGCCAGTGCCGAGAGTCCGAGGATCCACCCCTGGTGGGGGCCCACGATCCACCGGATGATGTGAGGCACCATGAGGCCGACGAATCCGATGGGACCGGCGATCGCCGTGGCAGCACCGCAGGCCGTGGTGATGCCCAGGATCCCCAAGAGGCGCGCCCGCAAGAGCGGGACGCCGAGCGTGGTGGCGAGATCATCTCCCAGGGCGATGGAGCTGAGGTAGCGCGCTGCGGCGGCGGCGGCAAGCAACCCGATCGCGACGAACGGGAGGGCCTGCAGCGTCGGCCCTATACCCCGCACGGCGAGGGAGCCGGCGCTCCAGGTGCGCATCGCATCGAACGCTCGGACATCCAACAGCGTGATCGCCGTGGTCAGGCCCGTCATGACCGCGGCGAAAGCCACGCCGGCCAGGGTCAGTCGGATGGGGTCGGCGCCCCCGCGGCCGGCCGCCCCGATGGCAAGGACAGCCACCGTCGCGATGAACGCCCCGATCACGGCGCACCACAACTGGCCCTGCATCCCGCCGATACCGAGCAGGGACACGCCGGCAGCAACCGCTACCGCGGCTCCGGCGTTGACCCCGAGGATGCCGGGATCGGCCAGTGGGTTACGTGTGAGGGCCTGGACGAGGGCTCCGGCAACCGCGATCGCGGCCCCCACCGCGACCCCGGCAACCGTGCGTGGAACCCGGGAGCCCCACACCACCTGATGATCGATCACGGACATGTCCGTGGATAGGAGCGCGTCCACGACTGTCCCGGGTGAGATCGAGCGGTCCCCCACCACGAGGCTTGCCATCACCGCGACGACAGTGAGAGCGCCGAGGGCGGGAGGGGCGATCGCCCGGATCACGGGTGGCCGTGAGACCACCTCGAGCTGCTGCGTGGCATCGGCGGGGGGTGTTGGGTGGGTGGCCGCGGGGTGGCGAGAGGCCCGTGGGGACGTCACGGGATGATGCGCTCGGAGTCCTCCAGGACGGCCGCGAGCTCGTTCAGCCACGCGGTCTGCGCGACGTAGGTGTAGGCCCGCTTGTCGTCCCAGGTTCCGATCTGGTCGGCCTCGACGGCGGGCAGGGACAGCCACAGCGGGTTCTCCTCGTACCCGACCGACGTCTCGGCCTGAAGGATCACATCGGCGGGGTAGTCCGCGATGCTCTCCCAACTCACCTCGGCCCAGGAGGACTCCTCCGGGGCCTCGGGGCCCACGAGCGCCACGCCATCCTCAGCGAGCATGTTCAGCACGCCAAGGGTGGTGCTGGTGTAGATGACGTCTCCGGTGGTGTTGAACGCCAGGACTGTCAGGTCCGGCTTCTGTCCGGTGACCGTCCGGAGCCGCTCACGAGCGGCATTGAAGTCCTCTTCGGCCGTCGCGATCTCGCTTCCGTCGCTGTCGGCCCCCAGCGCCTGGGCCAGGGCACGGTATTCTTGGATCATCTCCGGCGGAGTTCCACCCATGCGAATGGGCAGGAACGGCGCGACCTCGGTGGCCTGGTCCCTCACCTCGTCCTCCCACCAGGTCCACCCCGTTCCCTCCTGGTTCCCGACCCCGATGATGAGGTCAGGCGCTGCAGCAGCGAGCTTCTCAAGGCTGAGCTCACCCTCGAGCCCCAGGACATTCAGCGCATCAAGATCCAGGTCCCCTTTGCCCGACCCTGTGGCGCCGAACCCGAAAACCCCGACCGGCTCGATGCCGTACGGCTGCAGCGCCGCCGCGGAGTAGATGTCCGCGACGATCCTCACCGGGGCCTGGTCCAACGAAATCGTGACCCCGTCGTAGTTCGCGGGAGTAAAGGAGAAAGCCTGCTCACCACCAGGGCCGGGGTCCTGTTCACTGGCGGACTCGGACCCCGAACACGCGGCGAGACCGAGCACGCTCAGGCCCGAGAGGCTGGACAGGGTGAGGAAGCGACGACGCTGCATCGGACTCTTTCGATCGGGATGGGGCCACCTCGCTGATGAACCAGCGAGAGGACACGTAGGACAAAGTGGAGCCCGCGCAAGTGCGCTGCGACCACACCATGGCTAGTGCAAGGATAGGCTAACCTAAGTAACACAGGTCGGCCTCCACTCACGTGATGGCACCCGTCCCGACCTGCCCCGACGTTCAGGAGCACCCCATGCCACGCCCGACGGCTACCGCGTTCGAGGCCGAGGTCACCGCGATCGAGGACCTCAGTCACTCCTTCCGCCGAGTCACGCTCAGTGGCGCCGGGATGGAGGGCTTTGGCATCGAACATCACCCCCAAGACCTCCGCTTCAAATTGATCATCCCGCCCGGCGACGGCGCCCCAACGTTCGATCTCCCCTCGTTCCTCGCCAACCACGAGGATCCTTCGCTGTCCTGGTACCAGGCGTGGCTACAGCTCGACGAGGACGTGCGTGGATCCATGCGCACCTACACCGTGCGGGAGTGGCGCGACGCCGAGCGTGAACTGATCGTCGACATGGTCCTGCACACCAGCGAAGCCAGCGATGGGGGTCCTGCGAGCAACTGGGCCACCGCAGCGGAGATCGGTAGCCGCCTGCACGTGATCGGACCCGCTCGAGATGTGCCCCGAGGTCGAGGTGGCATCGAGTTCGATCCCGGCACGGCCCGTCACCTCCTGCTCGCCGGTGACGAGACCGCCGTCCCGGCCATCGCCTCGATCCTCGAGTCCCTCACCCAGCCCCCATTCGCCGCAGAAACCCTCACCGGACACGTGATCCTCGAAGTCCCGCACGCCGGAGACATCCTCACGCTCGACGTCCCCGCCGGCATGGAGGTGACCTGGCTCGTTCGAGGTGAACGCGACCACGGTGACCTCATGCGCGCAGCCGTCCGCGAGACCGTCCAGCCCGCTCCCGATAGCGACGCCCAGGCAGTTGACCTCGACGACATCGATATCGACGCGACCATCCTGTGGGACGTCCCTCGGGCCCTGAGCGGCGCAGCCCGCAACAGCGGGACCGACACTCCCCAGGGTGAGCGCCCGTTCTACGCCTGGATCGCTGGTGAAGCCGCCGCCGTCAAAGATATCCGGCGCTACCTTGTCCAGGACATCGGGATTGACCGCCGCCAGGTCGCATTCATGGGCTACTGGCGAAAAGGCCGCGCCGAGGGTTCCTAACCCACCCCAGGAGGAATAAGCGCATGGGGAGGCGCCGTGGGTGCAGCAACAGGGGCGCCTACCGCTGTTTCGCAGTTCTCGGAGCGATGGGGGGGTGACTCGGGGTCCGGCTCTCCTGATCGCCGCGCGTAGTGCTCGGCCCGTCGGACGCGGAGCCAACCGCAACGCCTCTCATACACTCAATGACGTCCCATCTGGCCAAATAGGGGTACGCAGGATAGGCCGACCACAGCGAGAGGACACCTAGTGAGCACGCCGAGTGAGCGCCTCGAGGCAGAAATCTGGCTCGAGGCAAACTCCCCCGAGGTGGCGCCGGAGGCGAAAGACAGGTTCTTCGCCGCAGTGCATGAGTACTACACCCAGTACCCCACCGCCGACCGCAGGCCCGACATAGCCGCGATCCTCCGCGAGGATGACGAGGCGTTCACACTGATCCTCCGCGCCGTCCTATCCGAGGACGCATCTCGGGCACCTGCTGCCGAGGACGTCCCCGCGGTCCCCAGCGCGAGCTATTCACACATCGGTGCTGAATCGCCCTAACGACCGTTGCCGTTGGCGACCCTCCGTAGTCGTTCGGCGTCTCAACCTGCCAGAGGTACCCCTGCAGAGAAAGGTAACGGTGGATGATCACGGACGATCACTAACCAGCGCCACTCGAGCGACCCGTCCTCCCACCGTGCCGACCCCACCACTCGGAGTAT
>NZ_JBQSWK010000069.1:0-7318 GCF_052377065.1 Brachybacterium sp. AOP42-C2-15 | reverse complement strand
TAAAGTCGTTGGCGGTCGCGAGTCCTTGGATGAGTGGTAGCGGCGTCACGCTTCCGAGAGCTTCGGCACTGTTCCCAAGCACACCCCCGGTATCGCCTGCCTTCAAGCTCTCGACTGCCTCTGCGACGTCAGGGATCGCGCCGGCGATCGGTGCCATCTTTGCCACGCGACGCAACCACGGCGGCGCATCTTTGCTGTCTTCGGCCATGCTGGAGAGCTTTTCGCCAACATTCTCGCGATGTGCTTGGCGGAGTCCTTCCAGCCGTCGTCGCCTGAGCCGGGGGCGGGGAAAGGGCCGCCTCCACCGAAGCCGTTACCGGACCCTCTTCTGGCGCTCCAGCCACCGTGCGCGCCGTTACCAGGGGAAGAGGTCATATCCTGCTCGTCGGCCTCTTCCTCGAGCAGGGTTCCGCGCTCGGACACCTGAGCAGCGCTGCTCATGCCACGCTGATGGGCGATGTCGTACTGGGACCGGAAGTCATCGGCGTCCGGGCCCACCCAGTTCACCGCATGGACCAGTCCCCGCAGCGAGGTCAGCAGCTCCTCGACCCGCCCCGAGGCGCCGTTGAACCGGCTCGCTAGGTCGCGCAGCTGATCGGTGTCGGCACCGTAGAAGGTCATACCCACCATGATCGCGCTTCAAACGAGGGTGCGCCATGGGGAGGACTGCCCATCCCTGAACGAGATCCAGAGACACGCTGTTCGACGTCACCCTTGCGGGTCCCAGGGCGCCGGGAGGTACTCACGGCGCAGGTCGTAGTAGCGCTCCGGATCGGTGATTCCGTCCAGGCCGCGCTGCCACTGCTGCCCGTACTCCAGGGTCGACTGCTCCATCGCGCGCAGCGGAGCGGCCGCCCCCGGGTTGACGGGTTCCACGAGATCCGCGCCCGTGCCGATCAGCTCCGAGGCCGTCCGGGACATGGCCGGCACCGGGGTGGCGGCGAGGATGTCCGCCATCGCACCTGCATGGCGGTACATCCCGCGTTCGCCGGCGCGCACGATGCCCGCCAGGTCGCCGTCCCCGATCGCAGAGGAGACCTCCTCGCTGGTCTGCATGACGTTGGCGAGCCCCTGGTCGATGCCGGAGATCACCTGCCCCGGCACGGAGTCGCTCCCGAGCACGGCCCCGGCGACGGTGTGGGGCACTCGCACCACCGAGACCGCCGGGGTGAGTGCCCCGAGGCCGATCTCCTCGAGATTCTGCTCCGTCCGGTCGAAGATCTGCCCCATGCCGCTATGGACCCCCATCACCGTCTGCGCCGCGCCGACGAAGGGGATCGCACCGAGTCCGAGCTTCCGATCGAGCTGCGCCTCGGCGAGGATCTCGGGATCCAGCGCGAACTCCTCTCCCTTGGGGAGCGGAGCAGGCGCGGGGATGGTCCGCAGCGGGTCCGGCCGCATGAAGGGACCGCCGATCATCGGCCAGAGCTCGTCCAGATCGGGCAGCCGAGGCAGTCGATCCGCCAGACGCTGCGGGTCCGGATGCATGAAGGGACCGCCGATCATCGGCCCCCACTCCATGCCGCCCTTCCCCTGCAGCGGTGGCAGTCCCACGGCCGGGTCCGGGACCCAGGGCGGGGTCGCCCGCACGCCGAGCGGATCTCCGGCCACCCCGGGAGCGGTGTCTGGCTGGGAGCAGACGTCCTGCTCCGCGGCCTCGCCCTCGAGCTGCCGGCCGCGCTCCCGCAGCTTCTCGACCAGCCGGATCACGGTGTCGACCACCTCATCGGTGCACCGGCGGTGATCCTCCGCGTCCGGACCGAACCAGGCCGTGGCGTGCACCGTGCGTGCAACAGCGGTGATCACCGCCCCCAGCTGAGCCGCGTCGGTGGAAAACTCGGCGGACAGCTCTGTCAGGGCGACGGTCTCGGATCCCCAGAAAGTGTTCATGGCGAGACCGTAGGCAATCACGATCTGCGGACGTCGGTCACCGCCGGGGAATGTGGATGGACGAGGGATGTGGAGGAACCGTCGGCGGCGCGGGACAGCCCGGGCAGCAGAGCCCGGGCAGCAGAGGCCGGGCTGCAGAGCCCGAGCAGCAGACGGCCCCGGGAACCCGTCCTACGGATTCCCGGGGCCGTCAGCTCAGTCGAGCAGCTCAGACCACGATGTTCACGATCTTCGGCGCACGGATGATCAGCTTGCGGACGGTCTGGCCCTCCAGCAGCTCCTGCACCCGCGGCTCGGCCATCACCGCTGCCTCGAGATCGCTCTCGGAGATCCCGGGATCCACCTCGATGCGGTGGCGCACCTTGCCCTTGATCTGGATCACGCAGGTGACCTGCTCGGCCTTCAGCAGCTCCGGATCCGCCACCGGGAACGCCACTCGCGAGATGCTGCCCTTGTGACCCAACCGTGCCCACAGCTCCTCGGCCAGGTGCGGGGCCAGCGGAGAGACCATCAGCACCAGCGGCTCGACCGCCGCACGCGGCGTGGAACCGGTGGCGGTGAGCTGCTTGGTCAGGTGGTTCACCAGCTCGATGAGCTTCGCGATGGCGGTGTTGAAGTGCATCCGCTCCATGTCCCGGGTGACCCCATCGATCGCCCGGTGGGTGGCCTGCATCGTGGGCCGGTCCCCGGGGTCGTCGGTGACCGTCAGCTGCCCCGTCTCCTCATCGACCACGAGGCGCCACAGACGCTGCAGGAAGCGCTGGGAGCCGACGACGGCGCGGGTCTCCCAGGGCCGTGAGAGGTCCAGCGGTCCCATCGACATCTCGTACACGCGCAGGGTGTCGGCGCCGTATTCCTCGTACATGTCATCCGGTGCCACCGCGTTCTTCAGCGACTTGCCCATCTTCCCGTACTCCTGGGTGACAGGTTCGCCCTGGTAGGTGAAGGTGCCGTCGGCCCCTGCGACGACCTCCTCGGCGGGGACGTGGACGCCACGGGCGTCGGTGTAGGCGAAGGCCTGGATGTAGCCCTGGTTGAACAGGCGGTGGAACGGCTCCTGGCTGGAGACGTCGCCGCGGTCGAAGAGCACCTTGTGCCAGAACCGCGCATACAGCAGGTGCAGCACCGCGTGCTCGACCCCGCCGACGTACAGGTCCACGCCGCCCACGCCGCCGTCCTCGGGCGCGCCGAGCCAGTACTTCTCGTTCTCCGCACGCACCAGGACATCATCCTCGGTGGGGTCGATGTAGCGCAGGTGGTACCAGGACGAACCCGCCCACTGCGGCATCGTGTTCGTCTCTCGACGGTAGGTCTTCGGACCCTCGCCCAGGTCCAGCTCGACCTCGGCCCACTCCGTCGCGCGCGACAGCGGGGTCTGCGGCTCGGTGTCCGCATCCTGGGGATCGAAGGTCTTGGGGGAGAAGTCCGCGACCTCGGGCAGGTCCAGCGGCAGCATCGACTCCGGCAGCGGGATCGGCAGCTCGGGCGCCGCCGGATCGTAGACGATCGGGAAGGGCTCACCCCAGTAGCGCTGGCGCGAGAACAGCCAGTCCCGCAGCCGGAAGGTGGTGCGGGCACGCCCGAAGCCCTTCTCCTCGGCGTACTCGGTCGCGCGCGCCTTCGCCTCGTCCTTGTCCAGGCCGTTCAGATCCAGATCGGCGTTCGCGGAGTTGATCTTCTGGCCTTCTCCGGTCCAGGCGCCGCCGTTGAAATCAGCAGGCGGCTGCACGGTGCGGATCACCGGCAGCGAGAACTTCGTGGCGAAGGCGAAGTCTCGCTCATCCTCGGCGGGGACCGCCATGATCGCGCCGGTGCCATAGCCGGTCAGCACGTAGTCCGCGGTGAAGACGGGCAGCTCGCGGCCGTCCATCGGGTTCGTCGCGGTCAGCCCGGTGTACACGCCGGTCTTCTCGCGATCGTCCGCGGTCCGCTCGTCTTCGTCGAGAGAGGCGGCACGTGCCCGGTAGGACTCCACGGCCTCCCGCGGGGTGGCGGTGCCACCGGTCCACGACTCCTCGGTGCCCTCCGGCCATGCTGCGGGCAGGGACGAGGGATCCGTGAGCAGCGCGTGCTCGGGGGAGAGCACGCAGAAGGTCGCGCCGAACAGGGTGTCCGCACGGGTCGTGAACACGTCGAAGGATGCCTCGGGAGCTGAGGACAGGCCGGCGGTGGGGAACGTGATCTGCGCGCCGTGGCTGCGTCCGATCCAGTTGCGCTGCATGGCGCGGATCGACTCGGGCCAGTCCACCCGGTCCAGATCATCGATGAGGCGGTCCGCGTAGGCGGTGATCCGCATGTTCCACTGCCGCAGCCGGCGGGTGAAGACCGGGAAGTTCCCGCGTTCGGAGCGGCCCTCGGCGGTGACCTCCTCATTGGCCAGCACGGTGCCCAGACCCGGGCACCAGTTCACCGGGGTCTCGGAGATGTAGGTCAGGCGGAAGGAGTCGGCCAGCTCCGTGAGCTCGGCGTCGGTGGCGGCGGTGACGTCGGCGGGGGAGCGGCCCGCCCACCCCTCGGGCAGCTCGATGCCCTGGCGGTCGGCGAGGGCGAACGGATCCACAGTGCCGCCGCGCAGCTCCTCACGCAGCTCGGCGATCGGCCGCGCCCGTCCCGTGATGCCGTCGGCGTTCGGGGCCTCGGGGTCGTACCAGGAGTCGAAGATCCGCAGGAAGATCCACTGCGTCCACTTCACGAACTCAGGATCGGTGGTGGCCAGCGAACGGCGGGAGTCATGGGACAGGCCCAGCCGGTGCAGCTGGCGGCGCATGTTCGCGATGTTGGACTCGGTCGTGATGCGCGGATGGGTGCCCGTCTGTACGGCGTACTGCTCGGCGGGCAGGCCGAAGGCGTCGTAGCCCATCGTGTAGAGGACGTTCTTGCCCATCATCCGCTGATGGCGGGCGACCACGTCGGTCGCGATGTATCCCAGCGGATGTCCCACGTGCAGCCCTGCCCCGGAGGGGTAGGGGAACATGTCCATGATGTACATCTTCTCGGCGGCGGCGCCGCCGGAAGTGGCGGCGGCCTGCTCGATCGACTCGGCAGAGCCGCGCAGCTCGCCGACGGGGTTGTCGGCGTGGAAGGTGCCGTCCTCGTCCCAGCGCTGCTGCCAGCGGCGCTCGATCTCGTCCGCGACGGCGGCGGTGTAGCGGTGCGGGGCCTCGCTCATGGGTGAATCGTCCTCCGAAGGATCAGTGCGGCGGTTGCCGCCAGGCGTCTCGTGACATGAAAAAACCCTCGCGCAGGCGAGGGGAGCCGCATCGGTGCCTCATGTGCGCACCGGCACGCTCTCAGGAGCGCGGGGTGGGCGCGGGCCTTGTCCGACGCGGCTGCATAAGCAGGAGCCGTCGAGTCACGGGGTCATCCTACCGCGCCGGGGCCCGTGCCCTCGAGCGTGCTCGGGGAGTGCTCAGACCCCGAGCAGGCCCGAGATCAGCAGCAGCACCAGCACGGTCCCGATCGTGGTGATCAGCACCGTGTCCCGGGCGAGGTTCTCCGAGGCGCGGTAGCGGGCTGCAGCGACATAGACGTTCTGCGCCGTGGGCAGGGCGGCCATCACCACCACCTCGTAGAGCGAGGCGCCCCGCATCCCGAGCAGCAGCCCCACTCCCAGCGCGATCACCGGCATCAGCAGCAGCTTCGAGGCCGAGGCGACCGCGATCAGCCCGCGATAGCCGTCAGCCTTCGCCAGCGGCCGCGAGCCGTAGAGGGAGAGCCCATAGGCCAGCAGCATCGCCGGGATCGCCATGTCCGCGAACGAGTGGATCGGCTCGAGCGCGACCGCCGGGATCTTCACCCCCGCCAGCACCAGGAGCAGGCCGACGGCGGAGGCGATGATGGTGGGGTTCGCGACGATGCTGCGCAGCACTCCGGCGGGGCCAGAGGAGTCCTTCTCGGTGACCCGATGCAGCACGAACAGGTACAGCGGCGTGTACACCGCCTGCTGGAACAGGATCACAGGCAGTGCGTGCGAGATGTCGCCGAGCACATAGAGGGCGATCGGGAAGCCCATGTTCGCTCCGTTGACCACGGAGCCGCTGATCGCGGTCATCACCAGGTCCGCGCCTCGACGTCTGGTGAACAGCGCCACCGCGATGATCAAGATCGCGCCGGTGGCGAGCCCCGAGATGCCGGCCACGGCCATCGGCAGCGAGAGCACCTCGCGCACATCGGACTCGAGCAGCCCCACCAGCACCAGGGCCGGGGAGGCAACGAAGAAGGTTGAACAGTTCAGCACATAGCGACCGTGCGGACCGAGAACTCCGGTGCGTCCGACCACCCAGCCCACACCGATCATGGACCAGACGATGAAGAAGCCGGCCAGAACCCCGCTCACAGCGGCGGGAGGAGGGAAGACGTGATCACCGGACTGATCCTAGACGGCCAGCAGGAAAGGGGGTTCCGTCGTTCAATCGCCGGACGCGCGGCCCAATCGCCGGACATCAGGGGGTGCGGCAGCGGTCAGCGCATCCCGTGCGAGGTGCGGCCGTCGATCTGATCGCTGCTGCCGGGAACCGGCTCGGCGCCGTCGGAGCCGAGGCCCACGATGCGGTTCTGCGCATCGACATGGACGACACGGGGGCGGTGCGTGGAGACCTCCGTCTCGTCCAGCTGCCCGTACGCGATGATGATCACCAGGTCGCCCGGGGTGACCAGATGCGCTGCGGCGCCGTTGATGCCGATCACTCCGCTGTCGCGCTCGCCCTCGATCACATAGGTGATCAGGCGGTGGCCATTGGTGATGTCTACGATCGTGACCTGCTCGTTCTCGACCAGACCCGCGGCCTCCGTGAGGGCAGGGTCGATCGTCACCGAACCCACGTAGTGCAGGTCTGCCTGCGTGACGGTGGCTCGGTGGATCTTCGAGGTCATCAGAGTGCGCAACATCGCTCCTATTCTCTCATCACGCCCGCATGCTGGATGATGGAGACGTCCGTTTCGTCAGGAGGATCACCATGCCCAAGGCCCGCCGCAGTTCAGCACGCCGTTCCGAGCGGTTCGAGGACATGGCGCTGCCCGATGAGCTCCTCGGGGTCCTCGCCGAGCAGGGGCTCGAGAGCGCCTTCGAGATCCAGTCCGTGATCCTTCCCGACGCGCTCGCCGGGCGTGATGTGCTGGCCCGTGCCGAGACCGGTTCCGGCAAGACCCTCGCCTTCACGCTCGCGATGACCTCCCGCTTCCGCGGTCGCAAGATGCATCGCAAGCGTCCGCTCGGGGTGGTGCTGGTGCCCACGCGCGAGCTGGCGGTGCAGGTCGTGGACACCATCCACCCCTTCGCTCGGGCCGTGGGAATCAAGGCGCAGCTGGTCGCCGGCGGCATGAACATCGAGAAGCAGGCGGACGCGGTGGCCCGCGGCGTGTCGATCGTGGTGGCCACCCCGGGCCGGTTGATCGATCTCGCCGAGCGCGGCGCGCTCCAGCTGGACCT